>DASQJK010000255.1:0-21237 GCA_035631095.1 Thermoanaerobaculia bacterium | reverse complement strand
GGGGGACGGCGGCGCCGGGCGACTCGAACCAGCCAGAAACGTCAGGGCGCGACCGGCGAAGCTGCTGAGAGAATTCCGAATGCTATGGCGCCGATGGCGGCGGCCATTGGGATCGTCAGGACCCACGCGTAGACGATCCTTCCCGCCACGCCCCAGCGGACTGCGGAGAAGCGCTGCGTCGCTCCGACTCCGACGATCGCACCCGTGATCGTGTGGGTTGTCGAAACTGGTACGCCCCAGATCGAGGCGAGGAGGACGGTCAGCGCGCCTCCCGTTTCGGCGCAGAAACCGGAAAAGGGCTTCAGCTTCGTCAGCCGGGTTCCCATGGTGCGCACGATCCGCCATCCGCCGGTCATGGTGCCCGCGGCGATCGCGGCGTGCGCCGAGAGGATGATCCACAGAGGGATCTTCTTCATGTCGGGCATGTACATGAAGTGAAGGCTCGACGACGGGTCGGCGAAGACCGTTTTGTTCGCAACGAGCAGGCCCGCGATGATCCCCATCGTCTTCTGGGCGTCGTTGGTCCCGTGTGAGAGGGAGAAGAAGGCGGCGGACCCGAGCTGGGCGCGGCGGAACCAGCGGTCCACGGTCATGTACGCCCTCTTCCGGAAGATCCACGAGACCGCCACCATCAGCCCGAACCCGAAGACCATGCCGATCAACGGCGAGAGCACGATGAACGAGAGCGTCTTGACCCACGCCATCCCGGGAACGATCGCCTTCGCGCCGACCCGGGCGACCGCGGCACCCGAATAGCCGCCGATGAGCGCGTGCGAGGACGAGGACGGGATTCCGAAGAACCACGTGATCAGGTTCCAGCTGATCGCGCCGATCAGACCGCCGAGGACGACGTTGGAGGTGACGACGTTGACGTCGATCAGCCCCGAGCCGATCGTCTTCGCGACCGCCGTTCCGAAGACGAACGCGGCCACGAAGTTGAAGAAGGCGGCCCAGAAAACGGCGGCGAGCGGCGAGAGGACGCGAGTCGAGACGACCGTCGCGATCGAGTTCGCGGAGTCGTGCATCCCGTTGATGAAGTCGAACACCAGCGCCACGCCGATGATCACCAGGATGAAGGTCATCGGGGCTCCCGGCTCGCTTTGCGCGTCAAGAGTGCTTGAGAACGACGCTTTCGAGCACGTGGGCGACCGCCTCGCAGTGGTCGATGCAGCCCTCCATGTTCTCGTAGATGTCCTTCCACTTGATGATCTCGACCGCGTCGATCCGCTCGCGGAAGAGCGACGCGACGGCCTCGTGGAACGCGACGTCCCCCTCGTTCTCGAACTTCTTCATCCGGATGCAGTGCGCGACGACGCCCTTCTGCTTCTTCAGGGCGGCGACCGCCTCGACCATCTCGGACGTGATGGCGACGATCACGTCGGACAGGCGTTTCGAAAGGGGTGTCGGTTCGGTGATGGAAAAAAGGGCCAGGCGGCGCACCGTCCCGTCGATGAGGTCGATGACGTCGTCGAGGCGGACGGCCAGCTGGTGAATGTCTTCCCGGTCGATGGGTGTGATGAACGTCCGGTCGATGCTGCGAAGGATCTGGTGGGAAATCTCGTCGCACTCGTGCTCGAGGCGTTTGATCTGGTCGGCGACGGCGCCGACCGGCGCTTCCTTGTTGAAAAACCTCGCGAGCATCTTCGCGCTCTCATGGATGCGGACCGATAGCTCGTTGAACTGGTCGAAGTACTTCTCGTCCCGCGGGAGCACGTTCAGCATGGCGCGAATGCTATCTCAGCCTTCACGCCCGAATTTACCGGGGGTCACTCAGCCGCGGTCGGTGCCCTCCACGTTGACTCTGGCGTGTCGCTGCAAATTCGCGGCGAAGACGCCGGCCGTCGAGGTTCTAGGAGAGCCAGGAAACGCGCGCCGCCGGGTGGGACGGGAGGGCTGGGGTCAGCGCGCTCAGGATCAGCGACCACGCGAGAAGCCAGAGCGCGCCGAGAAGAACTCCCGCGAGCACGTCGGAGAGCCAGTGAGCGCCGAGGTACACGCGCGACAACGCTACGGCGGCGATGAAGATTGCGGCCAAGGCGAGCACGGCCACCCGTGCCGCCGGACTCGGCGCCTCCCGCAACAGGACGAGGCCCGCCGCGCCGAAGAAGATCGTTCCCATCGTCGCGTGTCCGCTCGGAAAGCTGTGGCTCGCTTCGGTCGCGAGCGGCGACCACAGGTCCGGTCTGCCTCGGCGAAATCGCCGCTTCAACAGCGGGCTCCAGATTGAGCCGAGGAGCATCGCGCCGCCGAGGAACTTCGCGGACGGACCGCGGTGCAGGATCAGGAGCGCTCCCGACAGGAGGATCGCGGCTGCAATCAGGAAGCGCTGGCTCCCCAGAAAGGTGATCGCGTGTACCGCGCGGTCTCTGCCCGGACCATGCAGGCTTCGCACGGCGAGCGTGACGCGGCGGTCGAACGCCGAGAGCCGTCGGGCGACCGGGTGGAACACGCCGGGAATGATCGCACTCGCCAGAGGACGGCTCTTAACCCTTGAGCCGGCTCGACTAGCGCCCCTATCGCGGAACGGATTCGAGATTCACACGGATTCGTTCTCGCGATGATAGGTTGCGTGAACCTCGCGCATGACTGAGCTCCACAGGCTCGAAAGCGGATCCGCCCCGGATGACCGGCTGATCGACCGGTCGCTGTACTTCAACCGCGAGCTCTCGTGGCTCGCTTTCAACCGCCGCGTGCTCGAGGAGGCTCTCGACCCCTCGTGGCCGCTCCTCGAACGCCTGAAGTTCCTCGCGATCTTCCACTCGAACCTGGACGAGTTCTTCATGATCCGCGTCTCCGGCCTGCACGAGCAGCTCGAGGCCGCCGTGACGGACCGCAGCGCCGACGGACTCTCGCCGCAGGAGCAGCTGCGCCTGATCGGCGAGACCGTCCGCATGGACAGCGGTCTCGCGATGGGGGCGCTGACCGGAGACATCCTTCCCGGCCTGCAGAGCGCGGGGGTGCGGGTCCTCGCGTGGGGGGACCTGGATGCGGCGCGACGCAAGGAGATGACGTCGTACTTCGATAACATCGTCTTCCCCGTCCTCACCCCGCTCGCATTCGACCCTGCGCATCCCTTTCCCTTTCTGTCGAACCTCTCGCTTTCGATCGCCGTGGAGCTCTCGGAGAAGGACGACGAGAAGCCGTTCTTCGCCCGGATCAAGGTCCCGCCCTCGCTGCCCCGCCTGGTGCCTCTCCCGGCCTCGCCGGAGGGTGGCGCGGACTTCCTGCTCATGGAGAACCTGATCGAAGCGCACCTCTCGAGCCTCTTCCCGGGGATGAAGATCCGCGGCGCCTCGGCCTTCCGCGTGACCCGCGACGCTGACTTCGAGCTGCGCGAGGAAGAGGCGGGAGACCTTCTTCGGGTGGTCGCGGAGACGGTCCGGCAGCGGCGCTTCGGAGCGGCGATCCGTCTCGAGGTCGACGCGCGGTGCCCGGCCAACGTCCGCGACCTGCTGCGGGGACAGCTAGGACTCGACGAGGAGGACGTCTACCGGGTGGAGGGACCGGTCGGCGCTTCCGACCTCCTCGCGCTCTCGAAGGTCGAGCGGCCTGATCTGAAAGATTCCGAATTCCTGCCCGCCTCTCGCGGCTTCTTCGCCAGCGCGACGGAGGGCTTCGAGGCCATTCGGCAGAAGGATGTCCTGCTCCACCACCCCTATGACAGCTTCGACCCCGTGCAGCGCTTTCTCGAGGCGGCCGCCGACGACCCGGACGTGCTCGCGATCAAGATGACGCTGTACCGGACCGGAACCGACTCGCCGATCGTCGCCGCGCTCGCCCGCGCCGCGGAAAACGGCAAACAGGTCGCGGTTCTCGTGGAGCTCCAGGCGCGGTTCGACGAGGAGAAGAACATCCAGTGGGCGCGCTCGCTCGAGCGCGGCGGCGTCCACGTCGCATACGGAGTCGAGGGGCTGAAGACCCACGCGAAGATCGCGCTCGTCGTCCGCCGGGAAGGCAATACGATGCGCCGCTACGTGCACGTCGGCACCGGCAACTACAACCGTGTGACGTCGAAGGTTTACACCGACCTGGGACTATTCACCGCCCGCCCCGAGTTCGGCCACGACGCGTCGGAGCTGTTCAACTTCCTCACCGGCTTCTCGAAACGCACGAAGTACAGGCGGCTCACCGTCGCGCCCTTTTCGCTCCACGAGAAGATCATTGCGCTGATCGACGGGGAGGCGCAGAAGGCGCGCAACGGCGGAGACGCGAGGATCGTCGCGAAGATGAACTCGCTCGTGGACGCGAAGGTGATCCGGGCTCTCTATCGCGCCTCGGCGGCCGGCGTACCGATCACGCTGGCCGTTCGCGGGATTTGCTGCCTGCGGCCCGGGATTCCCGGAGTTTCGGAATCCATCCGCGTGTCGAGCGTCGTCGGGCGTTTCCTCGAGCACAGCCGCGTCTTCTGCTTCGGCTCGGGCGACGAGGAAGAGGTCTTCATCTCGAGCGCCGACTGGATGCCTCGCAACTTCTTCCGCCGCGTCGAGCTGATGGTGCCCGTCCTCGACGTGCAGGCCCGCGAAAAGATCCGCCAGGAGATCATCGAGCCGATCGAAGCGGACAACTCCCGCGCGAGGGATCTGCAGCCCGACGGAACTTACGTGCGGCGCAAGCCGGGAGCCGGCGAGGCGGCCGTGGACGCCCAGCAGTCGATCCTGGACCGGCTCGCCCGGCGCGGCCTCCGCGCCGTCCCGGAGCCCTGAGCCCTTCCCCCGGCCCCGACCGCGAGCCGCTCCAGCATCGCTCTCAGGCGGAGGGCGTCGCGGGGCGCGTGACCCCCGACGTCGTTGTTGAAATACGCATAGACGTCCTTTCCCTCCCCGGTGCGCGCGGTCAGCCACTCCGCCCAGTCTTCGAGGCGATCGTCGGAGTAGCGGCCGCCGTAACGCTGTCCGAACCCGTGGAACCGGACGTACACGAACGAGCCCACGGTCGCGCGCTCGGGGGCCGATCCAGGCATGTCGTGCAGACAGAGCGCGACGCCCCTCCGGTCGAGCGCCCCGAGTACCTCGTCGGAGTACCAGGAGGGGTCGCGGAACTCCATGACGTGCCGCACGCGCCGCGGCACCAGTGAGAGAAATGTCTCCAGCCGCTCGAGGTTGACCTTCCAGCCGGGCGGCAGCTGATAGAGGACCGGGCCCAGCTTCTCGCGGAGCTGCTTCGCCCGGTCGAAGAACCGCTCGATGGGCTCCTCCGGGTCCTTCAACTTCTTGTTGTGGGTGAGATACCGGCTCGCCTTGACGGCATAAAGGAAACCGGGGGGCGCGCGGCGTCGCCAGGCCCCGAAGACGGACGCCTCGGGGAGCCGGTAGAAGCTGTTGTTGATCTCGACCGTGTCGAAGCGCTCCGCGTAGTGGTCGAACCATCGGGACGCCGGCAATTCCGCGGGATAGAGGTTTCCCCGCCAGTGGCGGTACTGCCACCCGGAACAACCCACGCGAAAACTGCCGCGCGTCCGGCTCGCATCGGCGGCCATGGGGCCTCACGCCGGGCGGCGCCGCCCTCGTCCGGGGGAGCGTTCCCGACGAGATCCCTCCTCGCAAAAGCCCTGCCCGGCGGCGAAGAGACCTTCAGGCCAGCTCGACCGCGTGGTGTTTTACCCACCGCGCTTCGACGATGAAACCTCGACGAGCGCTTCAATCCCTCGCTTCAGTTGCTTCACAGCGCTTCGTTGGAGAGGATCTCGAGGTCGCGCTGCGCCGTTTCTTCCTCACGATCGGCCGGTACGGCGCGGAACGCGCACCGCCGGTCGAAGACTTTCTCGAAGAGGTCCGCTTTCCGTCGGGCCGCGGTGAGCTCCGCCTCGCAGTCCGCGCGGGCGGACGCCTGGAGCTCGACCTTGCGGGCGCGCACGCGGCACGAGACGCCCGTGATCGCCTGGGCATGGCTTCGATCGAGGCCGTCGGCGACCCGCAGGATCGCCGCGAGCTTCTCCACGACCGCCCGCAGGTACGGATTCAAGCGCTGCCAGTTCTCGTGCCGCTCCTTCGGGAATCCGCCCTTGTGGTACCGCGCGAGGGATCCGAGCACCTCGACCTCGTCGCTCGAAAAGCCGATCAGGCTCCCGTGCGTGATGAGGTAGTACGAGTGGCGCTGGTGCTTCGTGAACCCGACCGAACAGCCGACGTCATGGAGCAGCGCACCGTACTGGAGCCACTCTCTCTCCGTGTCCGTCAGTTGATGAAGCGCGTGGGTCTGGTCGAAGATCTCCAGGGCGATCCGCGCGACCTGGGCGGCGTGCAGGACTTCCGCGTTCGCCCGCCGGAGGAGACGGTCGACGCTTCGCGCGCGCAGGTTGCGATCGACCTCGCGGCGCGTTCCGGATCCCAGGACGTGGTCGAGCAGGATCCCCTCCCGGAGCCCCCGCTCCCCCACGACGATCGAGTCGGCGCCGGTGCGCTTGAGGATCCAGGAAAGGAGGATTCCGCCCGGCACGCTGATGTCGCGCCGGCGGGGGTCGAGCCCGGCGACCCGGAGCTTCTCCTTGGCAGTGGTCCGGCGGAGGATCCGGTTGACCTTTTTCAGGCCTCCGCGCGTCAGCGTCCGGTGGCCGGAGGGAGTCTCCTCGCGGCCGAGAACCGCTGCCTCGTGAACGAGCGCCAGAGACTGGATCGTGCCCGAGGAGCCCACGCACGTCCTGAAGCCGACGCTCCGGACGGCGGCCGCGGCGCGTTTCGCCGCCGCCTTGATCGCCTTTTTCATCGCTTTCCGGTCTTTTTCGCTCGGGGGATCGTTGCGCGCAAACTCGTCGGCGAGCCGCACGACGCCGAGCGGCAGGCTCTCCGACAGGAGCACGCGGTCGCCGTCGGAAATGACGAATTCCGTGGAACCGCCCCCGATGTCCACCAGAAAGATCGGGTCGAGGCGCGAGGGGAACTCGCTCCGCGCGCCGAGATTGATCAACCGGGCTTCCTCGTCTCCCGAGATGACGTCGATCGTGACTCCCGTCCGGGCTCGCACCCGTTCCACGAACTCCTGGGCGTTCGAGGCCTCGCGCACCGCGCAGGTGGCGACGGCCCTCGCGAGCTCCGCGCCGGCTCCGCGTACCGCCTTGAGGAACTGCTCGACGGTGGAAGCGCCAGCCTCGATCGCTTCCTCGGAAAGGCGTCCCGTCGCGAGCGTCTCGCTGCCCAGCCGCACGAGAGACTTCTCGCGAAACAACATCTCGAGCGCGCCGTCGTCCTCGACGGAGGCGACGAGGAGCTTGATCGAATTGGTCCCGATGTCGATGGCGGCAAGCTTGGTCACGGCAGGGCGATCTCGACGCAGGGTTCCGGAAGGCGCTTGAACTCGGCGTGAAATCCGCGTGAAGGTCGAGGCGCGCCGCGGTCGATAGGACTCTTCGTCTTCATATAATAGCGCCTCATGCCCGGCGAGAATCTGCTGTGGAAGAAGAAAGCCCGCTCGCTCGCGAAGGCGTCGCGGGAGCTTCGAAAGAAATCGCCGGACGGCATCCACGACCTGCGGGTGGCGCTGCGCCGCGTCGGCGCCACGGCCTCCGTTCTCGGCCCGCGCAAGATCGCGAAGAAATCCAGGAAGCTCGCCGACTCGCTGTCGGACCTCCGGCAAATCCAGGTCGATCGTGAGCTGCTCTCGCGGGTCCGGCAGCTCGGCTGGCTTCCCGAAGAGGTCGCTTTCGGGGTCGACGCGCGATGGGGCGCAAGCCTTCGCGAGGGCGAGAAGCTCGCCGCGCGGCGAGTCCCGGAGTCGGAGATCGACCGTCTGGAGCGAAAGCTCTCGCGGCTCTCGAAGAAGAAACCGGATGTCCTGCCCCGGCTCGAAAAGGCCCGAAGACAGGCGGACGAAAACGTCGCCTCGCCGCCCGAGGGGAAAGGCGCCCGGTCGGACCGCTCTCTGCACCGGTACCGCCTCGCCGTGAAGAAAGCGCGGTATCTGACGGAGGACCTCGCACTGGCGGGCCGCGCGGGGCTCGAGGCCGAGATCGAAGAGAAGAAGCGTGTGCAGGACGCGCTCGGCAGGTGGAACGACCTGAGGCTCTTTCGAAAGAACCTGCGTTCCGCGCGGCGGGAGGCCGAACGGCGGGGGACCGTCACCTACGTCTCCGAGCTCGACCGGCTCATCTCCGCGCTCGAGCCCGCGGTCGGAGCGGCGCGCGAGAACGCCGTCCGGGTCGCGGCGGCGCGCAGGCCGAAGTCCTCCGGGCGGCGCGGGCGCGCGGGGACCGGTTCGCTCGCCGACTGAGACGGTCTCCTCCGCCTTCGATCGGAGGTCGGCGGGCTCGCTCGCCGTCATCGTCGCCGGCACCGCCGCCGCGAAAGCCGTACTCGCCTTTTCCTTTCGCGGTTACCTGACCGGAGACGACCTCGAGGTCGTCCAGGCCGCCGCGAAATACGCTGCCGGCGTCTCCTATTCGCCGTGGGTGCTTCGTTGTCTCTTCCATCCGCTCGTCATCGTCTGGCCGGTCATGAAGGCCGGGGTCCTCGCCGGAGCGTCCGACCCGGCCACGCTCGACCTGCTCGCCGCGGTTCCGACCCTCGCCTTCTCGAGCGTTTCCGTGGCTCTGGTGGCGCTGCTCGCGCGCCGATGGGGATGGGCGATGCCGACCGCTCTCGCGGCCGCGTTTTTCCAGGGCGTGGCGTGGCTTCCCCTCGCCTACGGTGCCAGCCCGTACCCGCGCCCCATCTCGACCGCGCTGCTCCTCGCCGCCTTCGTGCTCGTCACCTCCGAGCGGCGCGCAGCCGCGGCCTGCCTCGCGGCGGGAGGGCTCGCGGGGGCCGCCTTCGCGGTGCGGTTCAGCGAGGGCGTCGTCCTTCTTCCCCTCCTCGCATGGACGTGGTGGCGGTTCCGCGACGGGCGCAGATTCGCCGCACTCCTCGCAGGCTTTGTGGCCGGAGCCTGTCTCTGCGCGGGGATCGTCGACTGGCTGACCTGGGGAAAACCCTTCGCGAGTCTCTTCGCGTTCTTCCGCATCATGTGGCTGGAGATCCCCGAGGCGCGCCTCGCCCGCGAGGAGAATTTCGTCTGGTACTTCTATTCGCTCCTGCGGTGGCTCGGCCCGATTCTCCTGCTGCTGATCCTCTACGGCGTTCGAGATCGCCGCTACCGTCCCGCTCTCGCTCTCGGGGCCGGCACCGTCCTTCTGATGTCCTGCTTCGCGCACAAGGAGTGGCGATACCTCCAGGCCGCTCTGCCGTTTCTCGCGATGGCCGCGGCGGGAGGCTGGGAACGGCTGCGCGAACGGCGATGGCGGGCGGCAGCGGCGACGGCTCTACTCCTGTGCATCCCCTACGGTCTCGAGCGCGCGTCGGCCGCGCTCGGCGATCGGGTCTCGTCGGGACTCGCGGCCGCGCGGTACATACGGGAAATGCGCCCGCAGCCGCGGCTCCTCGCTCTCGAGCAGACATGGGCGTACGGTGAGCACCTGTGGCTCGGAAACGCGGTCGAGATTCGCGAGATCGAATACAACAAGCCCTTCCGACCCGGGGCGATCCGGCGGGATGCCGCGGGCGCGGAAGTCGTCGGCGTCTACGCACAACACCTGGATCGCCACTCGCTCGAGGAGCTCGCCGCGCTCGGGTTCCGGCCGCTCGTCAGCTTTCCCGGCGGGAAGTCGTTCGAGTGCTCGCTCTTCGGGAGGGGCGCATTTGCGCCTGTCGGGCGCCCGCCGGACGGATCGCGTGGAGCCGCGGGAATCGGCGCTCCGGCGCCTCTGATTCGCCTCGCTTCCACGCCGCCGCGCGCGCACGGAACGCGCTGACGTCTCTCCGCAGGCGGCGCAGCGCCAGGCCCGCAGCGGCGTCTTCGATCCCCTCGAGCTTCGCGAGTCCCTCGTCGATCAGATGCACGCACCCGCGCGCCGATCCGCGCGTCGAGGCTTTGTGGAACGCCGCCGCGAGCTGGATCAGGCCCTGGAGCAGCCGGCGCGGCACGCCGGCCGCGGAGAGCCAGGCCTCTTCCCAGACGTCGTGCGCCTCGAAGTAGCGGCCCGAGTTGAAGAGCGTCCGGCCGGCCTCGAGAGGACCCGAGGCCGGCCTGGCGCTCATGAAGCTAGAAGGTGACCCTTCCCGCGACCTGCAGGATGCGAGGACCCGTCGACGACGTCAGCGGCGCCTGGGCCGTGCATCCCTGGCCTCCCGCGCACGGTGTCAGAAAGGAGGCGACGGGCTGAAGCTGCGTCACGCCTCCGACATTGACCGTCCGGTACTGCGTCGACTGCAGGCCCACGACGTTCTTCGCGTTGAAGACGTTGAACGCTTCGACGATCAGCTCGAGATCCACCGGTCCGAGGGGAATGTGCCGGCTGATCCGCGGGTCCACCGAAAGCGTCGAGGGAAGGCGCTGGCTGTTGCGCTGGGTTCCCGGGACGAGATCGTTTCGCGTGTTCTGGTCGTTGTTCAGGTCGCCGTTGACCTCGAGGGAGTACGGCATTCCCGTCTGGAACGCCACGATGCCGGCGACGGTCCAGCCGGAAGCGAGCGCCCGCACGAAGCCGTTCGACGAGCCCTCGCCGTAGTTCACCGTCCACACCCCCGAGGCGACGATGCGGTGGCGGACGTCGTTGTCGGCCGGACCCCAGTCGCGCGCGAAGCCGAGCGGATCGGAGGCGAACTTCGAGTCGTCGGAGCCCTGCGGGACGACGGCGGTCGCGTCCGACTTGTTGTCCTTGGCCTTGCCGTACGTGTACGCGATGCGCCCCTGCCAGTTCTGCGAGAAGCGCTTGTTTACCTCGAGCGTGATGCCGTTGTACTGCGAGTTCGCCGAGCTCTGGAACTCGATCACGCGGCCGAAGTGGGTGAAGGGCCGCGCGCTCGAGAAACGCTGGAACGACGCGCTCGTGCCGTCTCCCTGAATCGGAACGGTCGTGTCGACCGGCGCCCCGAGATTGACGTCCGTCGATCTCGGGAGGTCGGATCCCTTGACGTAGAGGTAGTTCAGGGAGACCGCCAGGTCGTTCGTCAGGACGCGCTCGACGCCGACGCTCGCCTGCTGGGTCTTCGGGCTGCGGAAGTTCGGGTCGAACAGCAGGATCGTCGGCACCGCCGCGGTTCCGCCCGTGGGCGGAGTCGTGAAGCGGGCCGGGTACGTCGGGACGGACGCGCCTGTGAAGGTGAGCGTCTGGACGTTGATTCCGTTGTTCGAGTGCGCCGTGCCGATCATGATCGCCGGCGTACGGCCGTAGAAGATGCCGTAGCCGCCCTTCAGGAGCGTCCGGTCGTCTTTCGTCGGCGACCACGCGAAACCGACGCGCACTCCGACGTTGTTCTTGTCTTCCGGAATCCGGTCCGTGAAGAGGCCCGCCGCGATCAGCTGGGAATCGGTATTGAGGACCGTCGGCTGCGCGATGAACTGCCGGTCGTAGCGCACGCCCAGGTTGAAGGTCAGGTTGGTCATTACCCGGTACTCGTCCTGCGCGAAGAGGGCGAGGTCGCGGGTATTCGGGTTGGTTGTGGCGCCGCTGGTCCCGGGCCCGGCGAACGCCTGTACGTAGCGCTCGCCCGCGCTGTCCGGAATGCCCCGGTTGAAAGACGCGAGGCTGGCGAAGGTGTACGAGCCGAAGAAGTTGCCCGGGAAGTAATTGAGGATGTCGTCGTGCAGGTAGTCGACGCCGCCCTTCACCGTATGGTTGCCGACCAGGTAAGTCGCCGTGTCGGCGATCTGGTAGCGCTTGATGGTCGTCTCGCGGGGTGAGAAGAAGTTCTCGCCCGCCTGGAGCCACGTGACGCCCCCCTGCTGAATGATGACTTCAGGGTTCGAGCTGTTGGCGGTTCCGGGCTCGCTGTCCTTCGCCCACTGCCCCCGGATCTCGTTGAAGAGGGAGGAGGTGAAGGAGCTCGTGACCGACCCGGCGAAGGTGTCGGTTTTGACGAGCGAGTCACCGGTGTGCTCGAACGCGACGTTGCCGCCGCCGCTCTCGAAGCCGACGCCCGTGAAGTTCTGGCGGTTGTATCGCAGCGTCGCGTGGGCGTTCGAGAAGATCTCCGCGTCGAATTTGGCCAGGTAGACGTCCTGGTCCTGCTTGCGGTTCCAGGAGCCCGCCAGCGCCTGCGCCTTCGCGAAGCCGGCCTGGCTCGCCGGGTCACTCGGCACGGTGGCGCCCGTCGGCGGGAAGATGACGGTGTTCGGCGTCTGGTTGCGCTGTCCGTCGTAGTTCGCGAAGAAGAAGACCCGGTCGCGGACGATCGGCCCGCCGACCGTCGCGCCGAACTGGTCGAAGTGGTACGGCGACTTGGCGCGGCCGGCGACGGCGTCGGTGTAGTCCTTCGCGTTCAGCTTCTTGTCCCGGTAGTAGTAGAAGGCCCCGCCGTGGAAGTCGTTGGAGCCGGACCTCGTCACGACGTTGATGACGGCGCCGCCCGCCCGGCCGTACTCCGCCGAGTAGGCGTTCGAGTTGACCTGGAACTCCTTCACCGCCTCCTGGCTGAACTGATAGGGAGCCCGGCCCGTTCCGGTGCGGCCGAGCGCCTGGCCGAAGAAGGTGTTGTTGTTGTCGCCGCCGTCGACGACGAGGCTGTTCAACGTGCCGCGCTGGCCGGCGAAGACGATGTCTCCGACGCGGAAGTTGTCCTTCACGACACCCGGAGTCGTGAGGACGAAGTCGATGAAGTTACGGCCGTTCGCCGGAAGGTTCTGGATCGCGCGCTGATTAACGGTGGAGCTCACGTCGGAGCGCGTTGCTTCGATCAGGGGTGCTTCGCCGGCGACGGTGACCGCCTCCGACACCTTGGCTATGTCCATGCGGAGCGTCAGCTTCTCCTGGCCGCCCACCGACACAACCACGTTGGCGACCCGAGCGGGGGAGAACCCGGAGAGCTCGGCGGCCACCGTGTACATGCCGGGCGACAGGAGCGGGATCGTGAAGTTTCCCGTCGTGCCGGAGGTGGTGTTGCGGGAGGCTCCGGTCTCCGCGCTCGTGGCGGTGACCGTCACGCCCGGGATACCCGCGCCGGACCCGTCGACGACGTTGCCCGTCAGCGAGCCCGTGGCGCTCTGCGCGGCGAGCGGAACGGAAATGGCCGCAGCAACCGCAAAGATTCCCAGAAACCGTATCAGTGCCCTGGTTCGATTCATGTCGGAAATCCTCCTCCTCATCGTCAGTCGGACGCTCCGAACCGCCCCTCCGGCAGCCCGGGCGAGAGAAACCAGTTTTCGTTCGCGTGGAGCTCGATCGTCTTGCGCCGGCGGGCATCGTCCAGAAGGAGCTCACGGATACCGCTCTTCGGATTTCCGACGCGCGGACAGGTGCGCCACACGTCGTAGCCGCCGCCGCCCGAAGCGCGGTAGGAATTGATCGCGACCGTGAACGCCTCGTCGTCGCCGACGTCGCGGCCGTTTCGCCGCAGGTACAGGAGCCGCTTGCCCTGCGGGCGCGTCGGGTCGAGCGCGTACTCCGCGCCGTCCAGAGTGTCGCAGTTGTAACCCCACACCGCCGGATTGCGCTTCCACACCGGCGCTCCGTTCTGGATCGCGATTCCCGAGACGCACCGTCCGGCGCTTTCGAGCGCCTCCCTCACCTGGCGTCCGGTCGCTCGAACCGTGACGAGCGAGTTCTCATACGGGTAGAAGGCCCAGACCTGCCGCACGAGGAGAGGCCCTGCCTGCCAGTCGGGCAGGGAGCCGGGCAGGAGCGACGCGAACGAGAGGTCCGCGTGCCCCTCCTTCTCCTGCACGGCATGGAGCCAGTCGAGCACCGCGTTGTCCGCGGTGCGCGCGTTCCGGACGGAGGCCGCCGTCGTCAGCGTCGCGACCGGCTCGGCGAGCGTCCGCATCGCCGCCGCGTGCTCGGCCGCGACGACCTGCACGATCGCGGGATCCGGAGCGACATCCTTCATCGGCAGGTTCTTCCCCGCGATGCCGGTGACCTCCCATCGGGAGCCCTTCTTCGCGAGCGTCAGGTCGAACCGCGTCAGCGTGTTGCCGAAACGCCCCGGCTGCGAGATCCAGGTCTTTCCGAGCTTCCTCGGCTCGATGACGGTGTGCGTGTGGCCGGTCAGGAGCACGTCGATCCCGTCGACCTCGTTGGCGATCGCCCATGCCTGGTTTTCGATCTCCGTTCCGTCCGGTTGCCCCGTCGCAAGGTCCCGCTCGAAGCCCTGGTGCGTGATGACGAGGACGACGTCGCACTTCTCTTTGCCGCGGAGGATCGGAACGAACTTTCGGGCCGTCTCGACCGTGTCCAGAAAGCGCAGCCCCGCATAGTTGCCGGGAGGCTCCCACCCGGGGACGTTCTTCGTGGTGAGGGCGAGAATCCCGACCCGCGCGCCGCCGATTTTCCGCACGATGTACGGATCGAAAGCGGGCCGGCCGTCTTCCCGCACGATGTTCGCGGAAAGGAAGGGGAAGCGCGCTTCGCGGCGGGAGGCCTCGAGGCGCCCCATGCCGAAGTCGAACTCGTGGTTGCCGACCGCCATGGCCGTGTACCCGACGGCGTTCATCGCGCGGATCGTCGGGTCGGACGCGCCTTCTGCCCGGAAGGCGACTGCCTGCATCGGAGTCCCCTGGATCGTGTCGCCGGAATCGAGCAGGAGGATGGGAGCTCCGCCGACCCGCGCCGCCGCCACCGCCGTCGCGACGCGAGCGAGGCCTTCGCCCCAGTCGCGATCCGACAGCTCGTCGCGCGCATCGACGTGCCCGTGGAGATCCGACGTGTGAAGGATGGTCAGAGTCGACGCGGTCGCGCTGAGCGCGGGGAGGAGACCGGCGAGGGCGAACGCGAGAGCGACTCGGCGCGAAACGCGGAGGATGGTGATGACGTTTGTCTCCTGGAGGCGTCCGAAGTAAATCACCGCCGTTCGCGAGGGTCAATGCGGCGAGCTCCGTGCCGGATCGCACGCATAGAATCCGGCGCGTGGCTCGGAGAGTGACACGCGCGCCGAAAGAGACTCTCGAGCAGAAGCGTCTCCGCGCACGCGCCGTGCTGCGCCGGCTGGCGAAAACCTATCCCGACGCCCGCTGCTCCCTCAACTTCTCGAACCCGCTGGAGCTGCTCGTCGCGACGGTGCTCTCGGCGCAGTCGACCGACGTCCGCGTCAACATGGTGACTCCGGCGTTGTTCGCGAAGTACAGGACGGCGGCCGACTACGCCCGCGCCGCTCCGGGGAAGCTAGAGGAAGACATCCGAAGCACGGGCTTCTTCAACTCCAAGGCGCGCAGTCTGCGCCGGGCGGGAGCGGCCATCGCGGCGGAGCACGGCGGCCGAGTCCCCCAGACGATGGACGAGCTCGTGAAGCTCTCGGGAGTCGGCCGCAAGACCGCGAACGTGATCCTCGGCAACGCCTTCGGAAAAGATGAGGGATTCGTCGTCGACACCCACGTCGGCCGGGTGACGCGCCGGCTCGGCTTCACGAAGCAGACCGACCCCGTCAAAGTCGAAGCGGAGCTGAACGAGATCGTTCCGAAGGGCCGGCGGACGATGGCCGCCCACCGTCTGATCTTCCACGGCCGCGAGATCTGTGTGGCGAGACGTCCCCGCTGCGAGATCTGCCCCGTCAACGAGCTCTGCCCGAAGGTGGGCGTCGTCCTCTGATGGAGGCGCCGCGCGTGTACCTGTCCGGCGCGATCGAGCACGCCGCCGATCGTGGAACGGGATGGAGGGCGCGCACGGGCCGGTTCCTGACCGAGCAGCTGGGCCACCGCGTGTACGATCCCTCGACGGACGAGAAAAAGAGCCTCTCCGAGGAGGAGCGGGCGGGCTTCCGCCGCTGGAAGACGGAGGACACCGCACGATTCCGGTCGGCCGTCCGCAAGATCATCGTGTGGGACTTGGAACGGGTCGAGCACCAGACGGACTACGTCGTCGCTTTCTGGGACGCCGCCGCGGCCAGAGGCGGAGGCACCGCCGCCGAGATCACGCTGGCACACCGCCTCGGCAAGCCGGTATACCTGGTCCTCGGAATGCCGCTCGAACAAGCCTCGGGCTGGATCCTGGCCGCCGCAGACGAAGTCTTCGAAAGTTTCGAGGAGCTGGAGGCGGCGCTGCGGCGCTGGTACACGAGGACACCCGCCCCCTCACCCTGACCTCTCCCCCGCCGCGCGGGGGAGAGGAGAAGCCGTATAAGATCCGGCGCCCATGGCCCTGGTCAAAACCCAGCTCGGCTGGATCGAAGTCATCTGCGGGAGCATGTTCTCCGGCAAGAGCGAGGAGCTCATCCGCCGGCTGCGGCGGACGATCATCGCCAAGCAGCGCGTGCAGATCTTCAAGCCCTCGATCGACGCCCGCTACTCCGAGGCCGAGATCGTTTCCCACAGCGAGATGCGGCTGCCTTCGATCAGCGTCGCCTCCAGCCAGGAGCTGCTCGAGAAGCTCGACCACCGCACGGAGGTGGTGGGCGTCGACGAGGCACAGTTCTTCGACGCCGGGCTCGTCGCGGCCTGCCAGCGGATGGCCGACCAGGGCAAGCGCGTCATCGTGGCGGGCCTTGACAAGGACTATCGGGGCAACCCTTTCGAACCGATCCCCTCGCTCATGGCCGTCGCCGAGGACGTGACGAAGACCCTGGCGATCTGCGTCCGGTGCGGCTCCCCCGCCAACAACACCCAGAGGCTCGTCGAGAGCGACGAGCGGGTCGTCGTGGGCGCCCAGGGGATGTACGAGGCGCGCTGCCGCCGCTGCTTCGAACCCCCGGACCGCTCATAGAGCGCTCCCCCTCTCCACGGGTGGAGAGGGGGCCGGGGGGTGAGGCGGTGCTCAAAGCCGCGCTCGAAAGCCCCTTTCACCAATGTTTCCAGCCCTCCCGGAAGTTTTCCGAAGAGGCGGCGGAAAACCCTGTCGAAATGCCTGTGGAAAGAGGCGAAAAACGACGAAATCTCTTGATCCGTCTCCGGTTTGCACCGACTCCTGTGCGAGCCCGCAAAGTCCTGATGCAAGAAGAGTTGATCGACTCTGCCCAATTGCCGGACGATCGAACCGGCTCACCCCGCCGCGCAGAAATCGTTTTCCACACGGCCAAGAGCCTCCGCTGGTTGTACTTAGATCGTTTTAGCCCCGGGGACCGTGCTCTCCGAACACGGATTTCAGGGTCGAAACGACCTCGCCGAGGGTCGCGTCGCGGGACACGGCCTCGAGGATCCCGGGCATCAGGTTGCGGTCTTCCGCCGCGTCCCGCCGCAGCGATTCCAGGCTCGCCGCCGACAGCGAAGCGTCGCGCCTGGCGCGGAAGGCGGCCAGCCGCTCGACCTGCTCCCGCTCGATGTCCGGGTTGACGGACAGAAGCGGCGGCGGCGCCTCGCCCGGCTCCCGGAAGGCGTTCACCCCTACAACCATCCGGCGGCCGTCCTCGACCTCCCGCTGCGCCGCGTAGGCGGCCTCCTCGATCTCGCGGGCGAAGAATCCCCCCTCGATCGCCGCCACGGCGCCCCCGAGCGAATCGACCTTCCGTATGAGGGCCCGCGCGCGGTCGCGGATCTCCGCCGTCCATGTTTCGACGAGAAAGGATCCTCCGAGCGGGTCCGCGACGTCGGCGACCCCGGACTCGTAGCCGATGACCTGCTGGGTCCGAAGCGCCAGACGGGCGGACTGCTCCGTCGGGAGCGCCAGCGCCTCGTCGGCCGCGTTGGTGTGCAGGGACTGCGTCCCTCCGAGAACGGCCGAGAGGGCCTGCAGAGCCACGCGGACCGCGTTGACGTCGGGCTGCTGCGCCGTCAGCGTCGAGCCGGCCGTCTGGGTGTGGAACCGCAAGCGCCAGGAACGGGGGTTCTTCGCGCCGAACCGGTCCCGGGCGATCTCCGCCCAGAGGCTGCGCGCCGCCCGGAACTTGGCGATCTCCTCGAAGAAGTTCGAGTGCGCGTTGAAAAAGAAGGAGAGCCGGGGAGCGAAGTCGTCGATGGCCAGTCCGCGGGCGAGCGCCGCTTCCACGTACGCGACGGCGTTCGACAGAGTGAACGCGACCTCCTGCACCGCCGTCGAGCCCGCCTCGCGGATGTGGTACCCCGAGATCGAGATCGTGTTCCAGCGGGGAACTTCGTTTCCGCAGAACTCGAAGATGTCGGTCGTCAGCCGGAGCGAGGGCCGCGGCGGGAACACGTACGTGCCGCGGGCGACGTACTCCTTGAGGATGTCGTTCTGGACGGTCCCCGACAGCGCCTCCCGCGGGATCCCGCGCTCCTTCGCGACGGCCAGGAGAAGCGCGAGCAGGATCGAAGCAGTCGAGTTGATGGTCATCGACACGGAGACTCGGTCGAGCGGCAATCCGTCGAGCAGGATTCGCATGTCCTCGATGGTCGCGATGGCGACGCCGACCCGGCCGACCTCGCCGCGGGCGAGGACGTCGTCCGAGTCGTAGCCCATCTGCGTCGGCAGGTCGAAAGCGACCGAGAGGCCCGTCTGCCCCTGCTCGAGCAGGTATCGATAGCGCCGGTTGGACTCCCGAGCGGAGCCGAAACCGGCGTACTGCCGCATCGTCCAGAGCCGGGAGCGGTACATCTCGGCCGAGATCCCGCGGGTATAGGGAAAATCGCCCGGCGCGGGAGCTCCGTAAAACGGCTCGACGGGGATCCCGGAGCTCGTTTCGGCAGGAACGCGGCGCTCGGGCTTCTTCTTTTCCGCCTTTACCGCCCTTTCGGGCTCGTCCGGCTTCACCGCCCGATTCTGGCACAGAGGAAGACGGTCGGGGGTCGCCCGTCGGCGGTCGGCAGCCGGCGGACGAAGGAAAGGGCGCGCGCACGTTTGCCTGTTTTTTTTCGGCAGGACCGATTACCCAACGAAGGACATTCCGCGTCTTCGGCCGCTGCCTTACAATGATGTTTTCCAGTGATAGATCACCTTCGCGGCCGGCTGGAGGTCTTCAGCTTCGCGGACCTCCTGCAGTGGATGGAGTTGAACCGTCGATCCGGGCGGCTCGCGGTCGCGCAGGGCCGAGACCGGCGCGTGCTCGACTGGCGCGACGGGCAGATCGTCTACGTCTCCGGGTCGCTCCCCCGCCACCGGCTCGGCGTCCACCTGCTGCGAAGCGGCGCTCTGCCGGCGGCGACGCTCTACGACCTGCTCGCCCGCAACTTCACGAGCGACATGAACCTCACGCGCCTCATCCTCGAGGGCGGCCATGACACGCTGGACGGCCTGTCGCTCCGCGTCGAAGAGCTTGCGCGGCGCCTCGTTTTCGAGATGTTCGGCTGGCAGGAGGCGGAGTTCACGTACGACCCCATGCACCGGGTGCAGCCGATCCTCCGCATAGGGCTCACGCTTCGCGGGCAGGCGCTCGCCTTCCAGGGCGTCAAGAACCTGGATGACTCGGAGCGGCGCCGCCCGGGCCGCAAGCGCGTCGAGGTCGAGGGCTGGGATGCCCCGTTCGAGCCGGAAGAAGCCGGCGAGCGGTTCTGGGACCTTCTCGGCCGCACGGAGAGCGCGTTCACTCCGGATGAGACGCGGCGCCTCTCGATCGTGTTCCACCAGTTCGCGGAGAGGATCCGCGGGATCGCCGAACGTCCCGTCGCCATGCGGCCGATCTTCGAGGACACCGCCGTGATGCTCCTGGAGCTCCTGAAGAAATCGCCTTTCGACGCGGAGGCCGTCGTTCCCGTGGCCGCCCTGGACCCCTTCCTGACACTCGACATTCTCATCCTCGCCAACGCCCTGTCGGTGGACCGCGACAACGCGGTGGGCACCGTGCCCGATGCGATCGAGCGGATCGGCGCCCGCGCCGTGATGGTTCTGATCGACCGGCTTTCGGCGGTCGACTTCCACCGCATCTCCGATTCCGACATCGCCGCCCGCGCCCTTCGCCGGGCGAGCGTGGCCGCCGCCGTGGGAGCGGGGCGCTATGCGCAGCGCTACGGGACCACCCGTGAACGCGGTTACACGCTCGGTCTGCTCCATGCGATGTGCTACTCGGAGATCTTCGAAGTTTTCCGGTCGCTCGACTTCCCGGCGGGCCCTTTCCGGGCGATGGCCCTCGAGGCATACCGGCCCAACCTCGGGATGCGCCTCGCCGAAAGCTGGAGCCTGCCCCCCGATTTCCAGTCGGTGATCTCCGACGATGGCCGGGACCCGAGCGAGGCGGCGTCCCTCGTCCGGACCGCGCGGGCCACGGTCCCCGGGTGCGCGATCGGCCCGCTCGGCCACGAAGCGGTCGATCCCCTGTGGACCGACGAGATCGCGAACGAAGTCGAGATGGTGTTCCAGTTCCTGGGCCTCGCTCCCCTTGCCCCGAAGCGCGCCTCGCGCCCGTAACCGGCTCTCCCGCCGCGGTTTCCGCGGTTCCTGAAGCTCTTCTCAAAGTGGAATCGCGGGAGGACGGTGTGCGTTGAATGCGGTGGGTGAGAAATATGAAAAGCATTCGCCGATACGCTTCCTATTCCTTGAGCGCTCTGGCGCTCGCTCTTCCCGCGCTCGCCGTTGCGCAGGCGCCGGCCCCTCCGCCCCAGGAGCCTCCGACCTTCAGGGAGTCCGTCGAGGTCCGCGTCATGGATCTGGACGTCTCGGTCACGGATTCGCGCGGGAACCCGGTTCCCGATCTGAACAAGGAGGACTTCCGCGTCACGGTGGACGGCAAGCCCGTCCCGATCGACTACTTCACTCGCGTCGCGCAGGGGACGATCCACGCGCCGGACCTCGCCACCGCCTCGCCGGACCTCGTGTTGAACGAGTACCGCAAGGGCCCGGACGCGTACATCCCGAGGCAGTACCTGCTCTACGTCGACGTGGGCAACCTGTCGCAGAACAACCGCAAGCGCGGCCTCGACGCGCTACGCGACCTCGTGACCCGGATGGGCCCGTCCGACCTCGCCCGCGTCGTGCTCTTCGACCGGCGCGGCAAGGAGCAGACGCAGTGGACGTCCAGCAAAGAGGAGCTTTTCGCGGCGCTCGACAAGATCGAGCGCTCGGGCGTCGGGATGTCCCGCCTCATGGCGGAGACGCAGGCCATCCACCAGATCGACAGCATGCCCGCGCGGGCACGCGCGAGCGTCGCCCGCAGTTACGCGGAGCAGGAGCGCGCCGAAGTCGAGACGCTCCTTCGGGACATGTCCGCTGAGCTCACGACCCTGACGGGTCTGCCCGGGCGCCGCGCTTTCGTGCTGGTCACCGGCGGGTTCGACACGACGCCCGGTTATGCCATGTACGAGTACGCGCTCGGGCGTTTCGGCGTCGGACTGCAGGGCCTGGAGTCGCGCAGCGCCGCGCCGATGATCGAGGCTCTCGTGCGTCAGGCCAACGCGTCGGACGTGACCTTCTACACGGTGGACGCCCGCGGGCTGACCGCGGAGGGAGGCAGCGCGGCGGACGATGGACCGCTGGTCTCCCGCCCCGGCGTCTCCTTCACGGCCCGCCAGGAGAGCCAGGCG
>DASQJK010000254.1:0-3625 GCA_035631095.1 Thermoanaerobaculia bacterium | reverse complement strand
GAAGCACGGACCCCGCACGGATGCCCGGCAGCCGGCGTTCGAAGACTCGCCTCGTCCACGGATCCGCCGGGCTCATCAATTCGCTCTCGACTCTCGAGTCGGCGGGGCTCTTCCCGATCCTTCGCCTCGGCGTCCCGGCCTGATCTCCCGTGCACTCGTACGCTCAGACGAACATCCAGCTCTTCAACCAGCTCGTTCGGCTGGGCTGGAACGGGGCGGACCTCGAGCGCGTGATCTCCGCGTACGAGCTCGCCGCGTCCCTCGTGACGGGCCGCTTCAGGCCTTCCGGCAAGACGTTCCTCGCGCACCTCGTCGGCACGTCGAGCATCCTGGCGGCGCTTCCTTCGCCCCCTTCGCTCGTCATCGCCGGTCTTCTCCACGCCGCCTACTCCGCGGGCGACTTCGGTGACGGAACGGCCGGTGTCTCGGAGGCGAAGCGAGAGCGAGTGCGGTCCGCCGCGGGCAGCGAGGCGGAGGAATGGGTCCATCGGTACCAGGCGTTCCCGTGGACGGACCAGACGATCCGGACCACATCCGGCGGGCTCGACGCGATGAGCGAAGCGCAGCGCGGGGTTGTCCTGATGCGCCTCGCCAACGAGCTCGAGGAATTCCTCGACCGCGGCATCCTCTACTGCGGCGACCGCAAGCGCCGGGCGCTCACCGATCCTCACCGCTGCCGCCTCATGATCGACGTCGCGCGGAGGCTCGGGTACCCGGCCCTCTCGGAAGAGCTCGCGCAGAGCGTCGCCGAAGCCTCCTCGGAGCTTCCCGCGGAGCTCCGCCGGGCGCGATCCGCCAACTCCTCCTATCTGGTGGCCCCGGCCTCGTACCAGCGACTGATGGATTCGGTGAACGCTCGGCTGGCGGCCGCCGCGCAGCCGGCGCGGAAACCCGGAGAATGAAGCCGCACTCGGAAGACCCCGCCGCTCTCGCGACGATCGCGATCGCCTCGACGTTCACCGCGGAGCCGGTCGAAGCGCCTCTGAAATTCTGGCTGGAGGAGCTTCAGATTCCCGCGAGGATCTCCTTCGCGCCATTCAACCAGGTGTACCAGCAGCTGATAGATCCGGCGAGCCTGTTGGCGGGGAACGCCCGCGGAATCAACGTCCTGATCCTGCGGCTCGAGGATCTCGCCGCCGCGGAAGGGTTTCTGCCCGCGATGAGAGCGGCGGCGGAACGCGCGCACGTCCCGTACCTCGTGTGCTTCTGTCCGGATAGCCCCTCGCCGGACGCAGCGAGCCGCTCTCACGATTTCGGCCCGCAGGCTCGAGCCGCGGAAGCCCTCCGCGCGGTGCCGGGCGTCCAGGTCGTCACGAGTGCCGAGCTCGCCGCGGCGTACCCGATTTCCGAAGTCTTCGATCGGGCCGACGGCCGGGACTTGTACGTGCCCTATACGCCGGCGTTCTTCACCGCGCTCGGGACGATGATCGCGCGGCGGATGTACGGGGCGATGAGCGCTCCTCACAAAGTCATCGCCGTCGATGCGGACCAGACGCTCTGGAACGGCGTGTGCGGGGAAGACGGTCCCGCCGGAGTCGGGATCGACGAGCCGCGGCGGGCGATCCAGGAGTTCCTCGTGCGGCAGCACGATGCCGGCATGCTTCTCTGCCTCTGCAGCAGGAACAACGAGGAGGACGTCTCGGCGGTCTTCGCGCGTCCGGACATGGTGCTGCGGCGCGGCCACTTCGCCGGCTGGCGCGTCAACTGGCAACCGAAGTCCGAGAATCTCCGCTCGCTGGCGCGCGAGCTCAACGTCGGCCTCGAGAGCCTCGTCTTTCTCGACGACGACGTCGTCTCGTGCGCCGAAGTCGAAGCGAACTGCCCGGAGGTGCTGACCTTCGCGGTGCCGCCCGAGGGCGACCTGGCCGCGGCGTTCCTCGCGAGGAACTGGGCGTTCGACCATGCGGCGGTCACGAAGGAAGCCTCGGAGCGGACCGCGTTCTACCGCCAGGAAGCGCAGCGGCGGGAGTTCGAGACGGAGTCGCTGACGCTCAAAGATTTCCTGTCAGGGTTGAGGCTCAAGATCGAGTTCGCGCCGATCGGCTCCGACGAGCTCGCCCGCATCGCGGAGCTCACGCACCGGACGAACCAGTTCAACGCGACGACGATCCGCCGCTCCGAGGCCGCCTTGCGGCAGCTGTTTGACGGCGGCGCGCGGGGCATTGCCGTGCGCGTGCGGGACCGGTTCGGAGACTACGGGGTCGTCGGCGCGATGATCTTCGGCGTCGAGTCCGACGCGCTCGTCGTCGACACCTTTCTGTTGAGCTGCCGCGCTCTCGGAAGAGGGGTCGAGCATCGGATGCTGGCGCGGCTCGGGGAGATCGCCGCGCAGGAGGGCCGGTCCTGCGTCGAGATTCCCTTTCTTCCGAGCGGGAAGAACCAGCCCGCGCTCGACTTCCTGCGCGCCGCCGGTGCCGACGGCGACTCGCGAGCGGGGGAGAGAGCGGTTTTTCGGTTCTCGGCCCGGAGCGCGGCGGCAATCCGCTTCGACCCGTCGCCCGTGGCAACGCCCCCGGTTCCGAAGGCTCCAACAATCCCGGGAGTCGCGGCTCCGGCCGGCGGGTCCGCGGATGCGCGAGCGAAGTCTGCGCTGCTTTCCTCGATCGCGACCAATCTGTGGGACGCGGAGCAGATCGCCGCCTTGATCGCCTCTCAGCGGGTCGCGCGCCCGGACCTCGACGTTCCGTACGTGGAGCCGAAGACGGACAACGAGAAGCAGCTCGCCGCGATGTTCTCCGCGCTCCTCGGGGTCGAGCAGGTAGGTATCCACGACGACTTCTTCAGCCTCGGCGGCCATTCGCTCCTGGCCATGATGCTCATCAATCGAGTGCGCGCCGCGTTCGAAGTGGAGCTGCCGATCACCGTCCTCTTCGACGAGGCGTTCACCGTCGCGGCGCTCGCGCGGACCGTCGACCGGATGCGGGCTCACCCCGCAGTGGACGCCGCTCCCGACGCCCTGGAGCGCTCCCTCGACAGCCTGTCGGACGACGAGGTGCGGGCTCTTCTTTCCGATGGGAAGAAAGCGTGAGCTCCGAATAACCCGAGTCCTCTTCACGACGGTGGGCACGGCGGGTGACGTGCTTCCGCTGCTGCGCATCGGCCGGCGGCTCGTCGAACGGGGCCACGAGGTCAGCCTGCTGACGCACTTCGGCTTTCGCACCCTCACGGAAGAAGCGGGTCTCGAATTCGCCGCCATAGACGACGCGGAACAGCACGCGCGATCCCTGGAAGACGGCCCCCTCGTCAACACGCCTCGGGGAATCGTCGAATTCATGCGGCGCCACTACATGCCCCGCGTGATCGGAGAGTACGAGCGGATTCGCGAACGATGCCGCCCGGACACGGTCGTCGTCGCGCGGGATCTCTTCGACCTCGGCGCAAGGCTCGCGGCGGAGAAGCTCGGCATCCCCGTCCTGTGGATCTTCATCTCTCCGAGCCAGCTCGAGGGTGGAGACCTGCGCCTCGCGCTCTTCTCCGAAGCGCTCGCCGCCGATGTTCAGTCGCTTCGGGGTTCTCTGGGGCTTCGACCGGTGAGTGACTGGGCGGCGTGGTTGACGTACCCCGGCCGCAACGCGGCGATCTGGCCCGCCTGGTTCGCGGCGCCTGATTCCGCATGGGCCGCGGA
>DASQJK010000253.1:0-14736 GCA_035631095.1 Thermoanaerobaculia bacterium | reverse complement strand
GCGTACGCGAATGCCGCGACCGCCAGCTTCGCCGCCGCCGCGCGGACGTCGGCGTCCGCACACACGACCGCCGCCGCGTTGCCGCCGAGCTCGAGAAGGACTCTTCGCCGGGACGCCTCCTCCTTGATCTTCCAGCCCACGGCGTCGGACCCGGTGAAGCTCACGCACCGGATGCGCGGATCGGTCCACAGTGCACGCGCGACCGGCGGATCGGCGTGCACGAGCGAGAAAGCGCCGGCGGGCCAGCCCGCCGCCTCGACCGCCCTGGCGAGGAGGTCCGCCGTGATCGGTGTTCGGGGCGAAGGCTTCAGGATGACGGGGTTCCCCGCCGCGATTGCGGGAGCCACCTTGTGCAGCGCGAGGTTCAGAGGGAAGTTGAAGGGCGTGATCGCCGCGACCGGCCCGATCGCGAATCGCCGCACCACGCAGAGCGCGCCCTCGCCGCGCGGATCGAGATCCACCGGCACCACCTCTCCGGGGATCCTCGACGCTTCCTCCGCCGCGAGACGGAGCGTGATGAGAGCGCGGTCCACCTCCGCGGCGGCATAACGGCGGGGCTTTCCGGCCTCGGAGACGATCGTATTGGTGTAGTCCTCGCGCCGCGAAGCGAGGCTTTCCCTTATCGACCGGAGGATCGTTGCGCGCCGGTGCGCGGGGAGCTTCCGGGTCTCCTGGAAGGCGCGATCCGCCGCAGCGATGGCGCGCTCGACCTCGGCCGCCCCGGCGCGGGCGACCCGCGCGAGCAGCGCTCCGGACTGCGGCGATCGGACCTCGATCCAGTCGCCCGTCGAAGCTTCTTCGCCGCCGATCCTCAGCGGAAGGTCGGGGACGGCCGTCACTTCGGCGGGGGCGTCGCTTTCGGCGCCTTCTTCGAAGCGGCGCCGGAGAGCTGCTCGCGGATCGACTTCGAGAGCGGCGGAAGGCCGCGGTCGGCTTCACTGGCGCGCTCGTAGGCGAGGAAGAAAGAACGGGGACCTTCCTGCAGCGAACGGCGAAGCGCGTCCACGCCGCCGTGCTGGATGATCCCGTCGACGAGATAGGCGCCGTCCTGGCCGGCGATCCGGCGCCCGAAATCTCCACGACGCACGTCCGTCAGAAGATCCATCCGCCTCTCGAGGTTGCCCTCGGCCTCGACGAAGCGGTCCGCCCGGCGGTTGAGGTCCTCGATCGCTCGCCGCATCGGCTCCTTGAGCCACACGGAGAGCGGGAAGAAGTTCTCGTCCACGGTGTACAGGGAAACCGGGCCCGCCAGGGCCACGGCGCGCAGCAGCACGTCGAGCTCACCCAGCGAAGGATCGGGGTGCTGCCAGACGTTGCTCTGGTTGCGGTACTCCGCCCATGCCTGCCGGAAAGCCTCGCCCGCGATCACGCGCGCGATCCTCGATATGCGGCTGTCGAGCGGTTCCCCCTCCGACTCGCCGAGCGCACGCGCGAGGTCGAGCACCATGCCTTCGCGGCCGTCCGCCTGACGCACCACGATGTGGTCCGCGAGCCCGGCGATACCGAACGAAAGGTAAACCTCGAGGCGCACGGCGACCGGACGATCTCCAGGGAGGAGCGATGCGGCGCGAGCCGCCGCGAGCCTGGCGATCTCCGAGGCGCGCGGATCGACGGCGTCGAGAAGCGTCTGCCATCGGTCTCGCGCCTCGCGGATCGACTTGAAATCGAAGACGGACGTGCGCGTGGACTCGTCGAACGCCGCCGCAAAGTCCCGCTCGAAGACGTCCTCGCCCCGACCCGAGTCCGCGATCGCCAGCCGAATGGCCGGAAGACTCTCGAGCAGCTTCGCGTCCGAGGCGTCGTACCGCTGACGCGTCAGCGAAGCGAGGATGTCCCTCGCCGCGCGGCTGCGGATCGTGATCTCGATCTGGTGCGCGGCCGCGGGCGGTGCGTCGTACGGCGCCTTTCCGGGGACCGCGCGCCCCGCCGCAGGGGCGGGAGACGCGGCGCCCGAAGAAGAGGAGGGAGCCGGCTGCGTCGCCGCCGGGGCCGCTGCTCCCGCCGGAGCGGGCGGGGCGGGAGCCGCGCAGGCCGCGGCGAACGCCACCGCTCCGACCGATCCCGCAAATACCTTCGAAATCGCTCTCATCCGAGGATCGCCCTCGCCGCCTGGTCCACGTCGGAAAAATCTTTCATCAGCACGTCCGGCGCTTCCGACTCGAGACGCGCATACGGCGTGGGGCCGGTCGCCACCGCGACGGAACGAACGCCGAGCGAGCGTCCGCACGCCACGTCGTGGATCGAATCCCCGACGATGACGATCGACTTGCCCTGAAAGTGCCGCCCCGTGCTGGCGCGGGCGCGCTCGACCGCGATCGCGGGAAGCTCGTAGCGGTCCGCCGAGTCGCTGCCGAACGCGCCGAAAGTGAAATACGGATTGAATCCGGGAGGCTCGAGCTTGATCCGCGCGCCGGGCTCGAGGTTGCCCGTCAGGAGCGCGAGGGTGACGCCGGGCTCCCGCGCCAGCCGCTCGAGCAGCTGCGGCACGCCCGGCTTGGGGACGACCGCGTCCGGCGTCAGGCGCTCGCGAAGCTCCGCCAGGTAACGCTCCAGCGCGCGCTCGAGCTGCGCCTCGCAGCGCTCGTCGCCGACCGCCTCGATGATGAGCTCGCGGATGATCTGCGGGTCCGTCTTTCCGGAGAAGTCATGCCGTTCGGCGGACCCGGACCAGCCGTACACCTCCCGGAGCGCCGCGAGGACCGACTCGCGGGCGGCGCGGCCGGCCGACAGGAGCGTCCCGTCGATGTCGAAGAGAACGAGGCGGCCGCCGTTGGAGCTCGAAGCCGTTCCGCTCATGGGAGGAACACCCGGGGCAAGAATCGAACCGACTACTGACCCGTCGCCGGCTTGAAGAGCGAATCGTCGCGAGTCGGGCTGACGGAGACGTTCTCGAACCGGATCTCGGCCGGTTTGCCGGAAATCGGCTTGTCCATCGAGAGGGAGATTCCGCCGACCTTCTGCCAGTCCTTCCACTGGGCCGTGGTCGGCTCGTCCGTGGCGCCGTTCAGGAGGTACTGCCACTGGACCATCTTCCGACCGTCTCTCGTTATCCAGAGCCAGTAGCGGTCCTTCGGCGTGAGGCCGACGTTGTCGAAGGAAAGGCGCAGGACGTCGCACGTGCCGCCGTCCGGACAGGGCTTTTCCCCTTCGTACGCGAGGTGCACGCCGGGGTCGAAAATCTTCCAGGGGGCGAGCATCCAGTACGTGTCGTTGATGAAGCGCCCGTAGGCGTTCTTCAGGAGCGCCTCGTTCGCTTCGCCCTCGGCCGCTTTCCCGTTGACGTACGCCTGCCCGGCCTTCGTGTTCACGTTGAAGTACACGACGAACGGTGCGCCCGTCTTATCCGTTCCCGAGAGCCGGTAATCCCCCGTGTATCTGTCCCACACGTGGGAAAACCTCGCCAGCGGCTGGCCGTCGCGCACGACGACGAAATCGAACCGGAACTGGCGGGCTTTGTCCCAGGCGGACTCGCCGCCGAGCGCCGCGATGAATTCCTTGCCGACCGCGTCGGCTTTTGCATCGCGCTCCTGCGCGACCGCCGCGACCGAGAGAGCGCAGAGGGCCAGACCAGCCATGATGTTCTTCATGCGCCGATCATATTCCCGGGGCCGCCCCCCGCCGCCAGGCCGATATGCTACCGGGGTGCAGGAGATTCCCCGGCTGACCCCCGCGATCGAGCGTTCGCTCTCGGGTGCGGTCTTCCGGCGCCGGCGCCGCCTCGTCCTCCCGCTCCTGACGACGGACCCGGAGGGATTTCCCCGCGCCGCGCTGCTCACACCTGCCGAGGTGCGCGCGCTCTCGCCGACGAGGATCGCGGTGGCCGTGCTCGCGGCGAGCCGGACTTCGATCAACCTGATCCGGCGGCGGCAGGCGACCCTGCTTTTCATCGCTCGGGGGCTGGCCGCCTCGATCCGCCTGCGAGCCGGCCGCGGCCGCGTTTCGGTCAGCGATCCCGACCGCACGATCTTTCCCATGGCGGTCTTTCGCGTGCGGCTCGACGAACCGGTGGAGGAAGGCGACGTCGCGATGCTCGCCGGCCCGGCGTTCGGCGGCGCCGGAGCGGACCGCCTGTTCTCCCAGGAGCTCTTCGACGAGCTCGGCAGCGTGGACCCGAAGTGAGGTTCCAGGACCGCGTCGTCCTCGTCACCGGCGCGGGCCGGGGGATCGGCCGCTCGATCGCCCTGCGTTTCGCGGAGGAGGGCGCTCGCGTCGTGCTCGTCGCCCGCACGCCGGCCGAGCTCGAGCGCACGGCGGAGCAGATCGCCGCGATCGGCTCGCGCGCGCTCGTCCTACCGGGAGACATCACCGCGTCGGGCGACGCGGAGAAGGCGGTCGACCGCGCCGAGTCGGAGATGGGCCCGATCGACGTCATGGTGAACAACGCGGGGATGTTTCTGTGGAAGCCGTTCCTGAAGCTCACGCAGGCCGACTGGGATCGGGTGATCGCGACGAACCTCACGGGCACCGCCAATTTCTGCCGCGCCGTCCTGCCCGGAATGGTCGCGCGCAACCGGGGGCGCATCGTGAACGTCTCATCCGTTCACGGCCTCCGCGGCGACGCCAACCTGAGCGCGCACAGCGCCGCGAAGTTCGGGATCATCGGCCTGACGCAGAGCCTCGCGCGGGAATTCCGCGTAAACAACATCGCGGTCAACGCCGTGTGCCCCGGCGCGGTGGACAACAAGACGGACGAGACCGCGGAGGTGGACCGCTCGTCCCCTCTCTCGCAGAAGCTCTGGCCTCGCGACGTCGCCCGCACGGTCCTGTTCCTGGCGTCGGACGACGCGGCGGGAATTACCGGAGCGGCCCTCGAGGTGTACGGCGGGACGCACCTGACGATTCAGGGCTGAGGGATCGGCCTCTCCAGAATCGGGTGTTCCCGCGTCTCGGTGTCGCCGCTCTCCGCCCGGATCGCGAGCGCCACTTCCGGTACGTTCGTGGTGATCGACGCCACGCCGAGCGAGAGGAGGCGCCGGATCTCCGCGGGCTCGTCGGCGGTCCACGGATGGACCGAGAGCCGCGCCGAGGCGGCGTGCGCCACGAGCGCCGGGCTGACGAGATCGCAACGCGGGCCGATCGCCTCGACCGGCGGGAAGAGCGGGGTGAGCCGGCCCGATTCGGGCAGCGCAACCGCGTGGTCCATCAGGAAGCTCGTCGCCATCTCCGGGTCCGCGTCCTTCATCTTCCTCAAAAACTCGGCGTCGAACGAGGCCACGATGCATTTTGAGCGCACGCCAAACTCGGCCGCGACGCGGCTGACCCGCCGCGCCATCAGAGAGAGGTTGGTCTGCGGCGAAGTCTTCACCTCGACGACGTAGCGCAGCGCATGTCCATAGCGATGGAAGACGTCTTCGAGCCGCGGCACCCGATACGGCCCGAACTCGGAGGGGAGCTGGAGCTTCTCGATTTCCCGCGAGGTGAACGTCCGGATGGGGATGCGCTGCGTCCCGAGGACGATCTCCTCGTCATGAAACAGGACAGCTTCGCCGTCGCGCGCCTGCCGGATGTCGAACTCGACGGCCTCGCATCCGGCGAGCTCCGCCACGTCGAGGCTCTCGAGCGTGTTCTCCCGCGCCTTCCGCGGGGAGCCGCGATGGCCGACGATCCATGTCGGGTGAGGAACCGTCCAGTCGTTCATGTGAGGTCGTTCATCGAGGGAGTGCGGATTCTATTTCGAGCAGCAGTGCGGCCAGCGCGCCGTCGGGATCCGGCGCGGCCGTCACGGGCCTTCCGATCACCAGGAGGTCGGCGCCGAACCGGATTGCGTCGGCCGGAGATGCCGTTCTCTTCTGGTCGCCGGCCGCGCTGCCCGCCGGGCGGATCCCCGGAACGACGGTGAGAAACCCGCTCCCGCACGCCTGACGGATCCCGGGCACGTCTTCGGGCGAGCAGACGACCCCGTCGAGCCCGCACTCTTTCGCCAGTGCCGCCAGCCTGCGGGCGATGCCCTCCGGATGGCCCGCCACCGGCAGATCGGAGAGTGCCCGCGTGTCGATCGACGTCAGGAGCGTGACGGCGATGACCCGCGACCTCGGTTCGATCGAGCCGGCGGCTTCGCGCGCGGCAGCCATCATCGCCCGGCCGCCGAGGGCGTGGACGTTCACGAGGTGCGCTCCGGACCGCGCGGCGGCGGCGACGGCCCGACCGACCGTGTTCGGGATGTCGTGGAATTTCAAGTCGAGAAAAACGCGGGGGCCGAGCGCGGCCACCTCTCGCACGAGCGAGGGACCCTCGGCGACGAAGGCCTCGAGTCCGATCTTCAGCCAGCCCACGTGAGGCGCGAAACGCCGGGCGGCGTCCATCGTTTCCCCTCGGGTCGGGTAATCGAGAGCGATGCAGAGGCGGCTTCCCGCCCGCGACCCGGAGGCCGTCATCCCTCCGCTCCCGCGTCGAGTCTCGAAGGCGCCGGGCCATGGGCGCGCCCGACGAGGTCCGCGGCGGTGACCCGCCGCGACGCGCAGTACGCCTCGAGCTCGCCGACGAGCCGGCCCGAGACGGCGGGGTCGCGGAAGTTGGAGGTTCCCACCTGGATGGCAGTCGCGCCCGCGGCCAGGAACTCGAGGACGTCCGACAGATCGGCGATGCCACCGATACCGATCAACGGAGTGCCCGGGAGAGCCTTCGCGACCTGGTAGACCATGCGGACCGCGAGCGGCCGGATCGCCGGTCCGGACAGCCCGCCCGTGCCGAAGGAGAGACGCGGACGCGCCGTCTCGGGCTCGATCGCCATCCCGACGAAGGTGTTGACGAGCGACAGGACGTCCGCGCCGGCGTCGCGCGCCGCCCGGGCGGACTCGACGAGATCGGGAGCGTTCGGAGAGAGCTTCACGATCAGCGGCCGCCGCGTCGCGGCGCGCACCCTCGCCACGAGGGATGCGGTGGCCGGCGGAGAGTTGCCGAAGAGCATGCCGCCGCGTTCGACGTTGGGGCACGAGATGTTGAGCTCGACGGCGGCGAGCCCCTCGGCTTCCTCGAGGGCCCGCACCACGGCTACGTAATCCTCCTCGAGGTCCCCCCACACGTTCGCGATGACCGTCGCGCCGAGCTCGCGCAGGCGCGGCAGCTTCTCGTTCAGGAACGCTGCGATGCCGACGTTCTGCAGGCCGATCGCATTCAGCATGCCGGAGGGCGTCTCCCAGATGCGAGCCGGTGGATTTCCCGCGTGCGGTTCGAGCGAAAGCCCCTTCGTGCAGATCCCGCCGATACGCGAGAGGTCGACGAAGTCCTGGAATTCCAGTCCGTAGCCGAACGTCCCGGATGCCGTGAGGATGGGATTCTTGAGCTCGAGCGGTCCGAGCCGCACTGGGAGAGCGCCCGTCGGAGCTACCAACGGATCCTCGCGGGGTCCAGGATCGGCCCTTCCTGGCAGGAGATCAAATAGGGTTTGTCCACGCCGGGGATGACGCAGGCCAGGCATGCACCGAACCCGCATCCCATCGCCGCTTCCGTCGAGAACTGGCTGGGAATGCGAAGCCGGGCGACGATCGGAGCGAGAGCCGCGAACATCGGCATCGGGCCGCACGCGAAGACGGCGGCGTAGGGAACGGACTCCGCGCGCCGAGCGAAGACCTCGGTGATGAACCCGCGTTCCCCGACGGAGCCGTCATCCGTCGAAAGGTGCACGTCTCCGCCCACGATCCCGGCGAATCGCGCGGCGATCGACACGTCCGCTGCGGATCTCCCCCCGAGGAAGAGGTCCGCCGTGGCGCCCGCTCGGGCCAAGGCCCGGTACAGGAGCGGGAACGGCGCCGCCCCGATTCCACCGGCGACGACGGCGCAGGGACGCCGCGGCCCGAGCGAGTCGACCGAGAACGGCTTGCCGAAGGGGCCCAGGAGCCGGACGGCCGAGCCGGCCGTGAGCCGCTCGAGTGCCGACGTGCCGGGACCGATCGTCTTGACGAGGAACTCGACCTCTCCCGCGTCCGGTCTCGCATCCGCCACCGAGTACGCGCGCCGCAGATACGGACGCGAGCGCTCCGGCACCTCCAGCATCACGAACTGCCCCGGCGCGACTTCTCGCGCGAGATCGGGGCAGGAGAACGTCTGGGAGAAGAGGGACGGGGCGAAGGTGCGGGTTCGGAGGAGGACGGCCGGGTGATCGGACCTCACTCGTTCGAGTCTATAAGGTCAAACGAGGAAGCTCACCTCCGTCGGATCCGCCTGCCCTTCCTCTTCCCGCTGTGCGCGCCGGTCTCTCTTCGCGCACTTCTCGCAACGGATCGCGCCGTTGACGTCGTCGAAGGGCCTCGCATAGTTGCCGCAGCGGTAGCACCGGCGTAGAGCCCGGTGGTTCGCGTCGTTCTCGCTTTCGATCTGGATCTGCAATTGCCTGCTCATCGCCGCCTCCACTTTCTTTGTTCCCTGGCGGGAGACGGGCTCCTTAAGAGCAGGGTGGGTGCCAAGACGAATTTACTGAAAACAGAGGAGTTATTAGGATTCGAGGCGTCCGGGATGTCGCCCTGAGGGGGACGGTGTCCCCGGGGGAGGTCAGCCGGCTTCCTGCTCGAATTCCTCGGCCATTCCGGGGTGTCCGTGGGTGCGTGCGGCCGCCGCGCCCTGAAGGAATGCGGCTCGCGCCGCCTCCTCGTCTCCGAGACTCCGGAGCGATCGCCCGAGGAGGCGGTACGCCGCGCCTTCATCGCGCGCGCGGGCGAGGTAGTCCCGCAGCACGGCGACCGTGTCGCTCCACCGCTCCTGTTTGAAGTACTCGTTCGCGAGCATCAGGAGTGTGAGCGTGTTCTCCGGGTTCTTCTCCCGCAGCGCCTCGAGGCCGGCCACGCGGGAAGACGAGGATGACGAGGACATCGGAGGAGCCTCAGAAAGCGGCGAGCCGGTCGAGCCCCTTACGGATGTGGGATACCTGCGGAAGGATCTCGTCCTCGAGCCGCGGCTGGTACGCGACGAACGTGTCCATCGCGGCGATCCGCTCGACCGGAGCGTCGAGCCACGAGAAGAGCTCGGTGCCGATGCGCGCGGCGATCTCCGCTCCGTAGCCCCAGGAGATCGGGTCCTCGTAGACGATCAGGACGCGGCTCGTCTTCCTCACGGATTCGGCGATCGCGTTCCAGTCGTACGGGGAGAGCGTGCGCAGGTCGAGGATCTCGACCGTCTTGCCGGTCTCCTCGGTGAACGCCCGCGCAGCCTGAACCGAGCGGTACACCGTCGCGCCGTAGGTGACGATGGTGATGTCGTTTCCCTCGGCGACTTTCGCGGCGCGTCCGAACGGGACCATGTAATCGGGTCCCGGGTAGCTGCCCTTGTTGTGCGTCTGCCGGTACAGGTGCTTGTGCTCGAGGAAGAGAACCGGGTCGTCCGCGCGGATCGCGGTGCGGAGCAGGCCGTTTGCGTCGAGCGCGTTGGAAGGCATCACCACGCGAAGCCCGGGGATGTGCGTCATGAGAACGGCGCCCGACTGCGAGTGGTACACGGCGCCCCCGCCGATGTATCCGCCCGTGGCGACGCGCACGACGACGGGGGCCGAGAACGCGTTGCCGGACCGCCAGCGGATGTTCGAGAGCTCGTTGTGGATCTGCATGTACGCCGGCCAGATGTAGTCGTAGAACTGGATCTCCACGACCGGCTTCAACCCGCGGACGGCCATTCCGATCGCGCGCCCGAGGATGTTCGCCTCGGCAAGCGGCGAGTTGAACACGCGCTCCTTGCCATAGAGGCGCTGCAGGTTGGCGGTCAGCTTGAAGACTCCCCCCTTGCCCTTGCACTCATCGAGGACCTCCTCGCGAGAGGCATCGGCGACGTCCTCGCCGAAGATGACGATCCGCGGATCGCGCTTCATCTCGTCGCGCATGCACGCGTTCAAGAGGTCCACCATCGTCGTCTGCCCCACGCCTTCGGCGTAGACAGGCTCGGTCGCAAACGCGTCGGAGGTCGGATCGACGTCGGGCGAGTACACGTACTGCGTGATCGACGCGGGCTCCGGGATCGCGGCGGCGAGCGCGCGATCGGCCGCCTCGTTGACCTCGGCGTCCACGTCCTGGTGCATGCGCTCGAGGTCGCCCTGCGAAAGGATGCCTTCCGCGAGCAGGAACTGAGAGAGGAGACGAACGGGATCGCGCTCGGCGTCGCGGGCACGCTCCGACTTCGGGCGGTACATCGCCTCGTCGTCGGAAAGGGAATGGCTGTACGGCCGGACGACGTGCGCGTGCACGAAGGCGGGCCCCTTGCCGCTGCGGCAGTACTCCGCCGCGTATCGCAGCGCGTCGTAGGACTGCAGGAAGTCGCACCCGTCGATCTCGGCGAGAAACAGGTTCGGAAACCCGCGAAGCAGCTTCGAGATCGATCCGCCCGGCGTGTTGACCTCGACCGGGACGGAGATGGCGTACCCGTTGTCTTCGATCAGGAAGAGGACGGGAAGCTTCAGGTTGCAGGCGGACGAGACTCCCTCCCAGAACTCGCCTTCGGAGGTCTGGCCCTCGCCTCCGGAGACGACGACGATCTCGTCTTCGTGGGACCGGCCCCGGGAGGCGAGCTCGGGAATCAGGCGCTGGCGCCAGCCCCCTTCGGCCGCGCCGACTGCGTGCAGGAACTGGGTCCCCGTGCACGAAGATTTGGAGATCAAATTCAGCCGTTTGGATCCCCAGTGAGAGGGCATCTGCCTCCCGGCCGACGCGGGATCGTCCTTGGCGCCCACCGCCTGGAGGAACATTTCGTACGGTGTGACCCCGATCTGGAGGCAGAGAGCCCGGTCGCGGTAGTAGAGCTCGAACCAGTCGTAACCCGGGCGCGACACCATCCCCGCCGCCGTCGTCACCGCCTCGTGCCCGGCGCTGTTGATCTGGAAGTAGATCTTGTTCTGGCGCTTGAGCTGGATTTCCTTGTCGTCGACCCGTCGAGACAGGTAAATGTTTCGGTAGGCAGCGACGATCTGGGCCGGCTCGAGGCCCATGTACTTGCCCGAACGGATCTCGGTAGCCATCCTCGAAATATAGCAAGAGGGGCGGCTCGCCCCGGGCCCGCGCCGGCCTAGAACAACTGATCGAGGCTGGCCAGGATCCCCCAGGCTTCGAGCGCCAGGACGCCGAGCATCAGAAAGAGGAAGAGGATCCCCAGTCTGTGAGCGCGAGGACCGCCGCCGAAGGGACTCATCGGCAGCGCACCAAGCACTCCTCATGCCAGCGCCTCTCCCGGCGAAACAACGCGGACGCGGCGGCTGTTGTTATGCTCGAAGAGCCATGGAAGCCGCGCCCATTCGAGGGATTTCACCCTCTTCCGCCATCCTTCCGCCGCGCCCGGCGCCGCCTGACGTCGCGTCCATCGACCCGACGCTCGATCTCGAAGACGAAATCCGACGGCTCAAGGGACAAAAAAACGCGGTGCTCCTCGCGCACTACTACCAGGAGGAGGAGATCCAGGACCTCGCCGACTTCGTCGGAGACTCGCTCGACCTCTCGCGCAACGCGCAGAAGACGAAGGCGGACATCATCGCGTTCGCCGGCGTGCGGTTCATGGCCGAGACGGCCAAGATCCTGAACCCCACGCGCAAGGTCGTTCTCCCCGATTACGAGGCCGGGTGCTCGCTCGAGAACTCCTGCCCGCCCGAAGCGTTTCGCGCCTGGCGGGAGGCCCACCCCGGCGCCGTCTCGCTCACTTACATCAACTGTTCGGCCGCCGTGAAGGCGCTCTCCGACATCATCGTGACGTCCTCGAACGCCGAAAAGATCGTCGCCTCGATTCCTCCCGACCGGGAGATCCTCTTTGCGCCCGACCGGCACCTGGGCGCCTTCCTCTCCGCGAAGACGGGCCGGCCGATGATCCTGTGGCCGGGCGCGTGCATCGTGCACGAGCAGTTCTCGGAGCGCGAGATCGTGCGGCTGAAGGCGCAGCATCCCGGGGCCCTCGTGGCGGCGCATCCGGAGTGTCCGGAGGGGATTCTTCGCCACGCCGACCACATCGGCTCGACGCGTTCGATCCTGAGCTACGCCACGACCGCTCCCGGGCGGACGTTCCTGATCGCGACGGAGGAAGGGATCATCCACCAGATGCGCAAGCTCGCGCCGGACCGCGAGTACATCCCCGTTCCGCCCGACAACGGCTGCCGCTGCAACGAGTGCCCCTTCATGAAGCTCAATACGCTCGAGAAGCTCTACCTGTGCCTGCGGGACGAGCGGCCGGAGATCGTGCTGCCGGAGGAGCTGCGCGCCGCGGCGGAGAAGCCGCTGCTGAGGATGCTCGAGCTGTCGTGAGGGCCGGGTCTGGTTGGTAGTCGGTAGTTCGCAGTCCCTAGCAGGGCGTTTGCCGGCACGGTTCCTGCTGGCCGCTCATTCTCTGGAGGCAACAGATGGCTCAATACACCCTTCCGGACCTTCGCTACGACTTTGGCGCGCTCGAGCCCCACATCTCGGGAAAGATCATGGAGCTCCACCACGACAAGCACCACGCGGCTTACGTCAAAGGAGCGAACACCACGCTCGAGAAGCTCGACGAGGCTCGCGACAAGGAAGACTTCACGCGTCTCGCCGCTCTCGAGAAGGCGCTCGCTTTCAATCTCTCCGGGCACGTGTTGCACTCCCTCTTCTGGCAGAACCTGACGCCTCGCGGCGGCGGACGGCCCGAGGGTGAGCTCGCCAATGCGATCAACGAGCATTTCGGCGGCTTCGATAAATTCCAGAAACAGATGAAGGAAGTCGCCGCGACGATCATGGGTTCCGGGTGGGCCGCGCTCGTCTGGGAGCCGCTCGGCGGGAGGCTCCTCACGACGCAGATCTACGACCACCAGTCGAACCTCGCACAGGCGGGCGTGCCGATCCTCGTGCTCGATGCGTGGGAGCACGCCTTTTATCTGCAATACCAGAACCGCAAGACGGAGTTCTTCGACGCGATCTGGAACGTGTGGAACTGGCAGGACGCGGCGGAACGGTTCGAATCTGCGAGGCGGGTCAACCTCGAGCTCGCGGGAGTGGCCCGCTAGCGGTCAGTGCCCCATGCTGACGTTCACCGGCGCGCCCTTTCCGCGCCGGAAGAAGAGCAGCAGCGGAATACAGCAGAGAAAGAAGATTCCGGTGAGGCGAAACGCGTCCATGTAGGTGAGCAGCATCGTCTGACGGAGCACCAGGCCTTCGATCGCGGCGATCGCCTGCCGCTGGGCTTCGAGAAGCGGCGCGCCCTTCGCCATCAATCCCGCGGTGATCTGCGACAGCCGCTCGCGCACGGTGGGGTCGTACACCGAAACGTGCGATAGCAGGCTCTGCCGATGGGACCACGAGCGCTTCTCGATGAAGGTCGCGACGATCGCGATTCCGAAGGAGCCTCCGAGCTGCCGCATCATGTTCGTCATCCCTGCGCCCTGCGGGATGTCTTTCCCGCGCAGCCCCGACAGCGCGAGCGTCGTCAGCGGCACGAAGAGGAAGCCGAGCCCGACGCCGCGGAAGATGAGCGGCCAGAAGAAGTCGGCACGGCCCGACTCGAGCGTGGACTTGGAGAGCAGATACGTGAACATGAAGAACGAAACGAAACCGATCGCGTTCATGACCTGCGGAGGAATGAGGCGCTTCTGAAGGATCTTCCCGACGATCGGCATCATGAACGCCGTCGCAATCCCGCCGGGCAGCAGGATCAGGCCCGTCTGCATGGCGGTGAACCCGAGCAGGTTCTGGGCGAACACGGGGAAGATGAAGACGGATGAGTAGAGGCCGAAGCCGAGGATGAAAGTGAAGACCGTCCCGACGGCCAGGCTCCGGTCGCGGAAGACGCGCAGGTCCACCACGGGGTGCTCGACGACGAGCTCCCGCCAGATGAAGGCGACGATCCCCACGGCGGCCACGATCGCCAGGACGAGGATGTGCGTGGACGCGAACCAGTCGTCGCGCTCCCCGCGCTCGAGGACCACCTGCAGCGACCCGATGCCGGCGACGAGAAGGCCGATACCGATCCAATCCACCGAGCCCGTCTGCCGCACTTCCTTCGCGTCTCGGATGAACGAAATCGTCAGAAGGCACGCCGCGATCCCGATCGGGATGTTGACGTAGAAGATCCAGGGCCACGAGTAGTTGTCGGTGATCCACCCGCCGAGAGTCGGGCCGATGGTGGGGCCGACGACCACTCCGAGCCCGAAGAGTCCGTTCGCGAGACCGAGCTCCTCCGGCGGGAACGTCTCGACGAGGATCGACTGAGACGTCGAGAGCAGCGCGCCGCCGCCCACCCCCTGGATGAAGCGGAACACGACGAGCTCCCAGATGCCGGTGGCGTGTCCGCAGAAGAAGGACGCCACTGTGAAGAGGACGATCGAGCCCGCGAAGTAGTTGCGCCGCCCGAAGACAGCGGAGAGCCAGCCGGTCATCGGAACCACGATGACGTTGGCGACGACGTAGGCGGTGACGACCCACGCGACCTCGTCGAGCGTCGCTCCGAGATTTCCCATCATCTGCGGCAGAGCGACGTTGACGATCGAGGTGTCGATCAGCTCGATAAGCGACGCCATGATCACCGTGATGGTGATGATCCATTTGCGGGCGCCCGTCTCGCTCATAGCTCGCTTCGCTCGCAGGTGGTGGGTGGTGGGTGGTGGGTGGTGGGAATTCTTCGGATCCGGGCCCCTACCACCACCTACGTCCTACCACCTGCCACCTGATCCGTTCTTACGACGACGTTCACGCTCATCCCTGCGCGCAACGGATGACCAGGATCCGGCGGATTGGTGAGCACGATCTTGACCGGGACCCTCTGGACCACCTTCGTGAAGTTGCCCGTCGCGTTGTCCGGCGGGAGCAGAGCGAACTTCGC
>DASQJK010000252.1:0-21370 GCA_035631095.1 Thermoanaerobaculia bacterium | reverse complement strand
GGGCAAGACGACGACCCTCTACGCGTGCCTCTCCGAGATCCAGACGGTCGAGGACAAGATCGTGACGATCGAGGACCCCGTCGAGTATCAGCTGCGCGGGATCACGCAGATCCCCGTCAACGAGAAGAAGGGATTGACCTTCGCGCGGGGTCTGCGCTCGATCCTCCGCCACGACCCGGACAAGATCATGGTGGGAGAGATTCGCGACGAGGACACGGCCCAGATCGCGGTCCAGTCGGCCCTGACCGGACACCTCGTCTTCACGACCGTGCACGCGAACAACGTCGTCGACGTGCTCGGGCGCTTCCTCAACATGAAGGTGGAGCTGTACAACTTCGTGTCCGCGCTGAACTGCATCCTCGCGCAGAGGCTGGTCCGCAGGATCTGCGCGCACTGCCGCGAGGCCGTGCCGGTTTCCGAGTCGGACCTCCGCGAGGCGGGCATCGACCCGGCCCTCGTGCGCGGGCACACGTTCTACGAAGGCAAGGGATGCCTCGAGTGCGACGGCACGGGCTTCCACGGCCGGATGGCCATCGCGGAGCTGCTCGACCTCTCCGATCGGATCCGCGGGCTCATCCTCGAGCGGCGGCCCGCCGCGGACATCAAGAAGGCGGCGAAGGAAGAGGGCATGGCGTTTCTGCGGGACGTCGCTCTCGCCAAGGTCCTCGAGGGCTGGACGACGCTGCGCGAGATCAATAAGGTGACGTTCGTCGACTGATGAAAATCCCGTTCCTCCGTCCCGTCGTCCCGCCCGACGTGTTCTGCCTTCTTCCGGAGGGGATCACGTATGCCTGCGTGCGCCGCGGTCCGCCCGCCGGCTTCGCGCAGGCGAGGTATTTCCCGTTCCTGCCGAACACCGTCGGGGTCGGAGCGTCCGGAACGCCGCTGTACACGCGCGAAGCGGTCGTGCAGTCGGTCGAGGCGGGGCGCAGGCTCTCGGAGGGACGGCTCGCGCGCGCGACGGCGCTCTTCCCGGATTCCTGGGCGCGCATGCTGCCGATCGAGATGGAAACACTCCCGGAAGCGGAAGAAGCGGTGCGGGAGATGGTGGTCTGGAAGCTCAAGAAGCTCCTGCCCGGCGTCACCGCCGAGCTCTCGGTCGTGTTCCGGGAAATGACTCCGGCGGGGGAGCAGAAGCGGCTCCTCGTCGCGGCGGCGCCGACGGACACTCTGCGGTCGATCGAGGACTCGTTCGAGGCGGCCGGGGTCCGAATCGGCCTCCTGCTGCCGTTCTCGCTGGCCCTCTTCGAGGGACTGTCCTCGACCCTGGGGTCGAAAGCGGCCGGCGACTATGGCCTCCTCCACAGGAGCGCAGACGCCTTCGTGTTCCTGGTCGCCCGGGATGGAGCCCCGGTCTTCTTCCGGCAGCGACCCTCCGACGAAACCGAGGGCGACCACGACCAGGAGGTCCGTCTCTCGCTCTCCTACTACACGGAGAAGCTGAAGGGCGGCGGCCTCTCGACCGTCTTCGTCCACGACGCGCGCGGCGACGGAATTTCCGAGGCGTTCCCCGGAAAGGTCGAACCTCTGAGCGGGCGCCTCTTCGGAGCGGACGCGAACTTCGACGAGCGCATCGCCGCGCGGCCGGAGCTGCTCCCGGCTTTCGCGGCCGTCTATGGAAGGTCCTGAAGCGTGACTCGATCCTTGAACTTCGCGCGGCGGCCGTTCCGCAACGAACGGCCCGTCGTCATGACCCTCATCGTCGCGTTCACGGCGGCGCTCCTCCTGCTGGCGGCGAACATCAGCCTGTATGCCGCGTTCCAGCGCGAGACCGCCGGCACCGCCGAGCAGATCCAGTCGCTCGAACGGCGGCGTGACCGCGCCGCGCACGAGGCCGCGACGTCGCAAGCCGCGCTCAACAATTACAAGGTGTCGAGCCTCGCGCAGGAGAGCCGGGCCCTGCTGAAGCTCGTCGCCGAGCGGCGGTTTTCCTGGACCGGGCTTCTCGCGCGGCTCGAGCGAACCCTCCCGTCCGACGTGCGCCTGACTCGGCTGACTCCGCGCTTCGACGAGGCGGCCGACACTTACATCGACTGCGCTCTCGTGGGGCGCACGCCCGACGCGGTGGTGCGCACGATCACGGCGCTGTCGCGGGACACCTCGTTCTCGGCGATCGACCTTCGGGCCGAGTCCGGCCCCGAGGCCGGGACGCCGGAGGGGTTCACCTTCGAGATCTACCTGAAGTACCGGCCGGCCGGAGGCGCGCCATGAGCGCGGCCTGGAGAAAGCGCGCCGGCCTCCTTGCCCTGGCAATCGTGCTCCTGGCCGGGAACCTCGGTTTCTACCTCTGGTACCGCGCGACGGCCCAGGAAAGGCGGGGAGCGGCGGAGGCCCGGCGAGTGGCGCTCACCCGCGAGGTCGAGGTCCGCGAAGCCGAGGCGGCGAAGCTCGCCGCGCAGCGCAGCCGCCTGTCTCAGGTCTCCTCCGCGATCGAAGAGTTCTACGGGCGCAGGATCGGCTCGCGGCGCGACACGCTCGCCGCCGTCGTCTCCGACCTGCACTCGACCCTCCAGAAGTCCGGCATCGCCCCGGCGCAGATCTCGTACACCACGGCACCGCTCCCGAACCTCCCGCTCTCGGAGATGCGGATCTCCTTCTCCTTCCGCAACGACTACCTCCGGTTCAAGCAGTTCGTCGGCGCCGTCGAGTCGGGGCCGCGCTGGATGGTCGTGCGGGAGATCGGCCTCACCCGCGACAACGACCTGCCCGGCGCCGTGCAGGTCCGGATGGCGCTCGCCACCTATTTCGCCGCCGATGCGGCGCCGCCGCCCCGGGTTGCCTCTTCGGCCGGCTCCCTCGCGCCGGCCTCGACCGGAGCGCGCGGGCGATGAAGACGCAGATCGGCACACGAAGGCAGCTCTACATACTTCTCGGCCTCGGGGTGTTCCTGATCGCCGTGGTCCGCTGGCGCTCCCGGCCCGCTTCCCCGGAGCCGGCGGCGCCGGCCGGAACGACGCGCAGCGCCGCGTCTCCCGACGAAGACGCTCCCGCGCCCGGATTCGCGGGGCCGCGCGGGAGGGGCGAGGCGAAGAAGGTCTCGCCCGAGGAAGTGCCGATCGTGACCACGAAGGACCTGGAACCTCTGCGTGCGCCGCGCTCGGCCGCGCCGGGCCGCAACATCTTCGACCAGAGGCCGCCGACTCCGGTCCCGCCTCCGACCGCGACGCCGGCGCCGCCGCCTCCTCCCGGGCCGGGCTCCCCGGCCTTCATCGGCCCGCTGCCGCCCCCCCCGCCGACGCCCACTCCGGCGCCGCCGGACGTCTCTTTCAAGTTCATCGGAACGTTCGGCCCGAAGGATCGACCCGTCGCCGTGCTCGTGCAGGGCGACCAGATCGTCAACGCCCGCGCCGGAGACGTCGTCTTCGACCGCTTCATCCTGCGGCGGGTCGGCTACGAATCCGTCGACGTCGGCTTCGTGGGCTTCCGCCCCACGGAGACGCGGCGGCTCGGGATCACGCCGTGAGCGCGGGCTTCGCAACCAGGAAAGGGTGACCCGAATGAAATTCCTCAAGGCGCTCGGGATCGTCGCGGCCCTGCTGCTCGGCACCGCGTGCGCGAGCTCGCAGGCGTACCGCGAGGCGAGAGAGGAAGAGAGCCTCTCGCACTGGGACATGGCCGTCGTGAAGTACAGCCGCGCCCTGGAGGGAGACCCGACCAACTCGCGCTACAAGATCTCGCTCGAAAACGCCAAGCGGAAGGCCTCGCAGGTCCACTTCGAGCGCGGGAAGATCTACCGCAGCTCGGGCCAGCCGGAGCTGGCCGTCGTGGAGCTCGAGCAGACGCGGGCGCTCGACCCGACGAACCACTACGCCGAAAACGAGCTCGCGAAAGCGAAGGACGAAGCGGCGAAGGCGTCCGCGGAACGCGACGGCGAGTCCCGCATGCAGACGGCCAAGCGCCGGACCCGCGGCGCGCGCGCCCGGGCCCCGATGCTGGAGCCCGCGAGCGACCGGCCGATCAATCTCAATTTTCCTACGCCGAAGCCGATCAAGCAGATCTACCAGGCGCTCGCCCTCGCCGCCGGGATCAACGTGATCTTCGATCCGCAACTGAAGGACGACAACGTCTCGATCGTGCTCACCAACATCAGCTTCCAGACGGGGCTCGAGACGCTCATGCGCCAGGAGAACCACTTCTACAAGGTCATCGACGAGAAGACGATGCTGATCGCGGCCGACACGCCGGCGAACAGGAAGACGTATGAGGATCTGGTCATCCGCACGTTCTTCCTGTCGAACGGGGACGTCACGGAAGTCTCGAACGCGCTGCGCTCGCTCCTTCAGACAACGCGCATCTCGATCAACAAGGCGGAGAACTCGATCACCCTGCGCGACACCGCCGACAAGGTGGCGATCGCCGAGAAGATCGTCGAGCAGAACGACAAGCAGCTGGCCGAGGTCGTCATCGACGTCGAGCTGCTGCAGATCAACACGACGAAGGCGAGCGACATCGGGCTGCTGCTATCGCAGTACAGCGTCAGCGCCGGCGCGCCGGCTCCGGGCGGAACGACGGATCTCGGAGTTCAGATGACGGGCGGAACGACGGCGACGAGCACCGGCCCTTTCACGTGGGACCAGCTCCGATCCCTGTCGATCCGCTCGTTCGGCTTCAACATCCCCCTCGTCACCTACAACTTCATCAAGAACAACACGGACTCGGAGCTTCTGGCAAAGCCCCAGTTGCGAATCTCGGAAGGCCAGAAAGCGCAGCTCATCATCGGAGACAAGGTTCCGATCCCGACGACCACCTTCAACACGGCGAACGTGGTCGGGAGCAGCATCGTCCCCGTCACGTCATTCCAGTACCAGGACGTCGGCATCAAGATCGAGGTCGAACCGCGGGTTCACCACAACAAGGAAGTCACTCTGAAGCTGGTGCTCGAAGTCTCGCAGCTCGGAGCCGCGGTCGATTTCGGAGGGCAGAAGCAGCCCACGATCGGGACCCGTACCATCTCCTCCAACATCCGGCTCCGCGACGGCGAGACGAACTTTCTGGCGGGCCTCTTCCGGACCGACAAGTCTCACGGGACCACGACCGTTCCCTTCGTCGGCGAGATACCGCTTCTCGGCAGGCTGTTCACGAACAAGACGACCAACACCCAGACCACGGACCTCGTTCTGACCCTGACCCCGCACATCATGCGGATCCCCGACGTGACGGAGGAGGACATGGTGCCGGTGTACGTCGGAACCGACTCGAACATCTCCTTCCAGGGAACTCCGCGCATCGAGTCTCCCACGGGGCAGGGGCCCTTCGACTTCCGGCGGGAGCAGCCCCCGCCGCGTTCCACCCCCGCGCCCAACGCGCTCCCGGCTCCGCAGAACCTGGCGCCGTCGTCTCCTCCGAGCGATCCGTTCCGGTCGCCCCGCGAGAGCGTTCCCCCCCAGCCGACGCCCGGTCCCCAGCCGCCCCGGTCCGAAATCGTCCCGCAGAGCGCCGGCGCGGTCACCGACTCCGGGTCGCAGAGCGGCCTGGTCTTCGACTTTGCGCCGAGCTCGATCGCCCTTGCGGTCGGAGAGCAGCGCTCCATGCTCGTACGGGTGACCGGCGAGGATGGCGCGGCGAGCACGGCCGTCACGCTGCGGTACGACCCGGCCTTCGTCCAGGTCGTCGCGGTGCGCTCGATCCTTCCGGACGGCGGTGTGTCCGACTCTCGCGTCGAGCCCGGCAGAGTCACCCTGTCTTCTCCCAACCCCGTCTCCATCTCGGGGACGCGGGCCATCGCCGAGGTCGTGCTTCAGGGACGGAAGGCCGGCCAATCGAAGCTCGCCTTCGAGCCGGGCGGGTCGTCGGCGACGTTCAATCAGGCGACCGTGGAGGTCCGGTGAGCCGAGTGCGGGTTTCTTTTGAGCAGGCGGTTCGGCCGCGCTTCGCTCCGGCGGCCTGCCGCCCAGCCGCGCTTACCGCGCGGACGGCGACCTTCAATCAGGCGAGTGTTGAGGTGAGATGAGGCACAGGAGTGAAAAGGGCTTCACGATCGTCGAGGTGGCGGTAGTCGCTACCATCGTGGCCGTCCTTTCCGCGATGGCGGTGCCGGTCGTCCGGTACACGGTCAAGCGGCAGGACGAGCTCGAGCTCAAGTTTCAGCTCCGTCAGATGCGCGACGCCATCGACAAGTACAAGCAGTACGCCGATGCGGGCCTGATCCCTCCGAAGCTCGGAACGGAGAACTTCCCGCCGGATCTGGAGACCCTGGTCGAGGGCGTCACCCTCGTCGGCCAGCTCGACAAGAAGCAGAAATTCCTGCGCCGCATCCCCGTCGACCCGATGACCAAGAAGCCGGAGTGGGGCCTGCGCTCCTACCAGGACGACCCCAAGACCGTGGCCTGGGGAGGTCAGAACGTCTACGACGTCTTCTCCCTGTCGCCCGGCCGGGCGATCGACGGGACCTATTACAAGGATTGGTGAGGAAACGATGAGGTCAGTAGTCGGTAGTCAGCAGTCCGTAGCGTCCCGCCAGTCCGGCTTTACCCTCCTCGAGCTCCTCGTCGTGATGACGATCATCGGGATCCTCGCCGCGATCGCGGTCCCGGCCCTCAAGGACTCTCCCCAGCGGGCGCGCGAGGCGGCGCTGCGTGAGGACCTCTTCGCGATGCGAAGCGTCATCGACCAGCATCACGGCGACAAGGGGAACTATCCCCCCGACCTCCAGACGCTCGTCACCGACGGGTATCTCCGAAAGATCCCGGTGGATCCCATGACCAAGTCCGCGGACACCTGGGTGGTCGCGTACGAGGAGGCGTCTTCTGCGGCCGACGCTCCTCCGGCGGACGCCTCGGCCTCCTCGACGCCCGGCATCATCGACGTGCACAGCGGTTCCACGGCCAAAGCTCTCGACGGCACCCTCTACAAGGACTGGTAGCTCTGAGAGGGCCGGACCGCCTCCGCTCTGCCGGGTTCACGATGGTGGCCCTGGTCATCGGGATGCTGATCCTGACGATCGCGATCGCGGCGGTCGGCCCCGCGCTGGGGATGATCGGGCGAAGGGAGCGGGAGCAGGAGCTCATGTTCCGCGGCAAGCAGTACGCGCGGGCCATCGGGCTCTTCCAGCGCCGCTTCGGCCGGTATCCCAACACGCTGAAGGAGCTCTACGAGAACAACCCGCGGACCATCCGAAAGCTCTGGAAAGACCCCATGTGCGACTGCGGGGACTGGTATCTCCTGATCCTGAACTCGCCCGACGCCAATCCGCTGCAGGGAAGCACGGGCCCCGTGCCGCCTCCCGGCGGGGGGGCCCGGCCGACTCCCACTCCGACGCCGCCTCCCGCGGGGTCTTTCGGCACTCCCCAGGCCGCCGGACCGATCGTCGGCGTCCGATCCAAGGTCCACAAGGAGGCGCTGACAGCGTGGCGCGGTCAGACGTGGTACGACCAGTGGCGTTTCATCGTCGGCGACGCCGACCGGGAGGGCATGGGCTTCGACCCGAACAGCCTGCGCCGGCCGCCCGGAGTACCCCCAGCTCCCTCTCCTGGACGTTAGTAAGTATAAGACACAAAAGCATTTAAATCTTCTTTCGGAGAAGGCTTCCCCCCGGGCGGCTGAAGGTAGAATGTACCTGCCTGCCGGGAGCCTTTCTCATGGTTCAAAAGTTCACCCTGGACAACGGCGCCACCGTCCTTCTCGACGAGATGCAGGACGTGCGCTCCCTCGCGCTGGGCATCTTCGTCGGCACCGGTTCCCAGGAGGAGCGGCCTTCGAAGCAGGGGATCTCCCATTTCCTCGAGCACGTCCTCTTCAAGAGAACCCGGCGCCGCTCGACCGTCCAGATCGCCCGCGCCATCGATCGCCTGGGCGGAGACGTGGATGCCTTCACGACGAAGGAGTACACCGGCTTCTACGCCCATACGCTGGACACCCGGTTCGCCGAGGCCGTCGATCTTCTCGGGGATGTCGTCCTCTCCCCGGCCTTCGACGCCGTGGACATCGAGGTCGAGCGAGGCGTCATCCTGGAGGAGATCGGCGAGGCCAACGACGATCCGGACGACCTCGTGCACGAGATCTTCGTGCGGTCCTTCTGGCGCAGCCACCCCCTCGGCGCTCCGATCCTCGGCACCGTCGAGACGGTCAAGAGCATCGGGCTCGAGGACCTCTATCGGTACTACCGGAGGCGCTATACGCCCGATAACCTCATCATCTCGGTCGCAGGCCACGTCGGAGCGTCCGAGTGCCTCCGCGCGGTGGAGAAGCTCTTCCGCCGGCGGCAGTCGCGCTCGGCGCCGAGAGGGAGCGCCGGCGCGCGGGGGCGTCCGAGAGGGCACCAGCACCTGCAGCTCAAGTCGCGGAGAGGGATGGAGCAGGTCCATGTCTGCCTCGGCGTCGAGGGGCCCGGCCAGGCGTCGGAGAGGCGCTTTGCCGCCAACCTGCTCGACATCGTGCTCGGCGGCGGAATGTCTTCCCGCCTCTTCCAGGAAGTGCGCGAGAAGCGGGGGCTCGCCTATTCCGTGGCCTCGTCTCTCAACTCCTACCGGCTGGGAGGCTACGAGACCATTTACTCCGCCTGCGCTCCGAAGAACCTGGGGCGCGTGATCGAGGTCACCCTCCGCGAGCTCAAGAAGTTGAAGCGAGACGGGGTCCGGCCGCGCGAGCTCGCCTGGGCCAAGGAGAATCTCAAGGGCAACCTGATCCTGTCGCTCGAGTCCACCGTTTCGAGGATGTCCGCCCAGGCGCGCCAGCAGTTCTACTTCGACCGGGTCCAGCCGACCGAGGAGCTCATCTCGCGGGTCGAGGCGGTCACGGGCGACGACGTGGGGGAAGAGGCGCAGCGGCTGTTCGACGGCCGGGTGCTGTCGCTCTCCGTGGTGGGGAACGTGGGCAAGCTGCCGGTGTCGGCGCCGGATCTGGCGGGCGCGCTCTAGCTTCTGGCGGCCCGGCTCTCGCGGTAGTCTCCGCGCGTGCAGGAAATCCCCGTTCCCATCCTCGTCCTTCCGCACGGCGAGGGGCTCGCTCTCCCGGCCTACGCGACCGAGGGCTCGGCCGGCTGCGACCTTCGAGCGGCGATCTCGACAACCCGGACTCTCGGCCCGGGCGAAAGAACGCTCGTGGAAACCGGCATCTCGCTGGCCATCCCCGACGGGTACGAGGGGCAAGTGCGCATGCGCAGCGGGCTCGCCCGGGACTTCGGCCTCGCGGCCCTGAACTCGCCGGGGACGATCGACAGCGATTATCGGGGCGAGATCAAGGTGATCGTGGCGAACCTCGGCAGCGAGCCCGTCACGATCGAGCGCGGTCAGCGCATCGCTCAGCTCGTGATCGCGCCGGTAGCCCGCGCCCGCTTCGCAAAGATGACGGAGTTGCCGCCGTCGGCGCGCGAGGGCGGAGGCTTCGGCTCGACGGGGCGTTCGTAGCTGATAGCTGATAGCTGATAGCTGATAGCTGCCGAGAGCTGACGCTGCTATCCTGATTCGGTGCGCGTCAGCGTTCTCGCTTCCGGATCCGGCGGGAATGCGTGCGTCGTCGAGTGCGGGACGACGCGGGTCCTGGTCGACGCGGGGCTCTCCGGGCGCGAGATCGAGCGGCGGCTCCGGGCCCGGGGGATGGAGCCGGAGTCGATCGCCGGCGTCTTCATCACCCACGAGCACCAGGACCACTCCTCCGGAGCGCTGTCCTTTTCGACGCGGTGGGGCTGCCCCATTTTCACGACTCCGGGAACGGCAGACGCGATGGGGCTCGAGGGCGACCTCTTTTCGCCTTTCGTGCCGGTCGAGAGCGGCCGCGACCGGCGCATCGGAGCGCTCGGGTTTCGCGCGCTGGCGACGCCTCACGACGCCAACCAGTCCGTGGCCTACGCCTTCGAAGCGGACGACGGCCGGGTCGTCATCGCGTCCGATCTGGGCCGCGTGGAGCCGGAGTTCGTGGCTTTTCTCCGCGGCGCCACCACGCTGCTTCTGGAGTTCAACCACGACGAGGACATGCTCCGGGACGGGCCGTACACCTGGTTCCTGAAGAAGCGCATCTCGGGGGGATGGGGCCACCTTTCCAACCGCCAGTCTGCGGAGGCGATCCGCGCCTCCGCCGGGCCGCGGTTGAGACGAGTGGTCGCGACTCATCTCTCGCGCGCGAACAACGCTCCCGCCCTGGCGCTCGCCGCTCTGGCGGAGGCGCTCGAGAGGGCGGAGTGCGCCGCGTCGTTTGCCGCGGCCGACCAGATCCTCGGATACGATCCCTTCGACGCGTGAAAGTCGAAGTCCGGGTTTACCCGCGCGAAGGGATTCTCGATCCTCAGGGCAAGGCGATCGCCGCCGCCCTGGCTCGGCTCGGGCATTCGTCCGTCGAAGCGGTCCGGGCGGGGAAGGTTTTCTTCCTCGAGGTCTCCGGCGACGACCGGGCGGCCGCGGAGACCGAAGCCCGCCGCATGGCGGAGGAGCTCCTGGCGAACACGGTGATCGAGGGGTACGACGTCCGGGTGATCTGATGAAGTTCGCGATCGTCGTCTTTCCCGGCTCCAACTGCGACCAGGACTGCGAGCACATCGCACGCGCTCTCCTGGGCTGCGACGCGGAATACGTCTGGCACGCGGAAAAGGACCTGAAGGGCGCCGACGTCGTCGTGATCCCGGGCGGTTTCGCGTACGGCGACTACCTGCGAGCCGGGGCGCTCGCGCGGTTCTCGCCCGTGATGGAGAGCGTCGCCGCGTTCGCGAAGACCGGCGGGCCGGTGCTCGGGATCTGCAACGGTTTCCAGGTCCTGCTCGAGGCAGGCCTTCTGCCGGGAGCCATGCGCGTCAACCGCGGCCTTCGCTACGTCTGCCGCGACGTCCACCTCAGGGTCGAAAGCGCCGAGACGCCGTTCACCGGCTTGTACGAGCCCGGAACGGTCGTACGCATGCCTATCGGCCACATGGAGGGCAACTACACCGCGCCTCCCCACGTGCTGGACGAGCTCGAGCGAGACGGTCGTGTGGTCTTCCGTTACTGCGATGAGCGGGGCGAGGTCGTCGATTCCGCCAACCCCAATGGCGCGGACCGCGCGATCGCCGGCATCAGCAACCGGGAGGGGAACGTGGTCGGATTGATGCCGCATCCCGACCGCTGCTCCGAGGCTCTCCTGGGCAATGAGGCGGGCCTGAAGATGTTTCAGTCCGCGGTGGAGGCGCTCGCCCACCGGTAAGCCGGAACTGAGACTTCCTGATACGATCCCCGCCCATTCGCCTTCGAAACTGATGACCATGAGGCTTTTTCTCATCCTCCTCGCCATGGGACCGGGCTTGCCGAAGGCTGCACCGGCCGGGACGACCTACGCGTCGCACCTGATGGTCGATCAGGAGGTGGTCGTCACTTCCCGGATCACCGGCGTGATCGAGTCGATCCACGTGGATCGGGGTGCCACCGTAAAAAAGGGCCAACCGCTCTGCACACTCGAGTTGCGTGAGTTCGACCAGGACATCCAGCAGGCGAAGGAAGACATGGAGCTGCGCAAAGCGGAGCTCGATCGCGCCCGGACTCTGAGCTCGGGAGGGGTCACGAGCAAGTCGGACCTCGATGAAAAGCGCGCCCGATACGCCGTGGCGGTGGCGACGTGGGAGAAGGCCAAGGCGATCCGGGACTACGCGGTTATCCGGGCTCCTTTCAACGGGACGGTGACCGAAAAATCGGCGCGCGTCGGCCAGAAGGTCGTGGACGTCCAGAACATCCCGCTCTTCAAGATCACCGCGTTCGAGCCGCTGCTCGCCAGGATTTACCTTCCGGAGAAAGAGCTCATGAGTGTCCACCGGAACGAGACGGTGGAAGTGATCCCGACGAGTTTCCCTGAGGCACGCACGACGGGAACGGTCGACTTCATCAGTCCGACCGTGGACGCCGCCAGCGGAACGTTCCAGGTCCTGATCCGCGTCCGCCGCGACCCCGCGCGAAACGTCCTCCGGCCGGGACTCGCCGTGCAAGTGAAACTCCAGACCAATCCGAAGCGGTGAACGAGGTAAGGCGGCCCCGGGGCGCCTCGCAGCTGCGCTCGACGCTCGATCGCGTCCTGATTCATGACATCAAGAACATGGGATTCCGCCTCGAGCTCCTGCTCTCGAATCTCGAGGAGCACTACGACGACCCCGACTTCAAGAAAGCCGTTGCCGAGCTCCTGAGATCGACCGTCGACCGTCTCGACGGGATCGTCGGACGCTTCTCTGCGCACGAAGACTCCGTGCTGATCAAGGTCTCCCTCGATCTGAACGAGGTCGTGCGGGAGGCCGGAGACCAGGCGGTGCGCCGCGCGCGCCGCGCAATGCGGGGCGGGGCGCGGCTGCCTCTCCTTTCGCTGTCCCTGGGCCAGCTGCCGGAGATCTGGGGCGATCCGTTCTACCTGACCGACGCCCTGACGAGCCTGATCGAGAACGCCCTCGAGGCGACGCCGGAGGGTGGAAAAGTCGTCGTGCGCTCCTTCTCGGAGAAGACCGCCCGGCGGCCGCGCGCTCTCGTCGAGATCATCGACAACGGCGCGGGGATGTCGGCGGAGTTCCTGCGGGACCGGCTGTTCCGCGCCTTCGAAACGACCAAGCCGGACGGCGTCGGTCTCGGCCTCGCGACGGCCAACCAGATCGTCCGTTTCCACCAGGGCAACATGCGAGTGCTGTCGGAGCCGGGCGGTGGAACGGTCGTGCGGCTGAACTTCCCGGGGATCATCCCCGCCGCGGACTCCCCGCCTCCCGCCGTGGCCCCGTGATCGATCCGCCGCCTGTACCCGGGACCATTCTCGTCGTCGAAGACGATCCCTTCCTCCTCGAGCAGCTCAAGTGGACTCTCAAAGGCGGGTTCGAGGTGCGCGCCGCGCACGACGCGACGGAAGGCCGCGCTCTACTCTCGCCGGAGCCCGACCTCTACCTCTTCGACCTCCGGCTGCCGCCGTCGGGGCAGGTGGAGGAGGGATTCGGCCTCCTGTCGGAGGCGAAGCGCCGCAATCCCGACGCGACGGTCATCGTGATGTCCGGGGAGGAGGACCGCGAGCCCGCGCTGCGGGCCATCGAGCTCGGAGCCTTCGACTTCTTCCGCAAGCCCGTCGACCCGGCGGAGCTGATCGTGATCCTGAAGCGCGCGCTCGAGCGGCGGCGCCTGCTGGCCGAGAACCGCGAGTTGCGCGAAGGGGCCGAACGCCGTCTCGAGGGGGCGTTCGACCATCTGGTCGGGCAGAGCGCGCCGATGCTGCGGCTTTTCCGCGAGATCGAAAAGGTTGCCCCATCCAACGCCACCGTGATGATCCAGGGCGAGAGCGGGACCGGCAAAGAGCTCGTCGCCCACTCGATCCACCGTCGCAGCCCCCGCGGCGGCGGGCCGTTCGTTGCGGTCAACGGCTCCGCGCTTCCGGAGACGCTCGCCGAATCGGAGCTGTTCGGCCATGAGAAAGGCGCCTTCACCGGGGCCATCTCCTCGCGGCCCGGCCGCTTCGAGATGGCGCAGGGGGGCACGCTTTTCCTGGACGAGATCGGCACGCTCTCCGCCACCGTGCAATCCAAGCTCCTTCGGGTCCTGGAGTCGCGGGAGGTCGACCGCCTCGGAGGACGTCGGACGGTACCGGTCGACTTCCGCCTCATCTCGGCAACGAACGAGAACCTCGAGGAACGGGTGGCCGCGGGGACGTTCCGGGAAGACCTGTTCTATCGGATCAGCACGATTCCCCTGCGGATCCCGCCGCTGCGCGAACGAAAGGACGACATCCCGATCCTCGTCGAGCACTTCCTGGGGAGATACGCCATCCGGCACCACAAGCCGACCCGGCGGCTTGCGGAGGGAGTGATCGAACGGCTGACCGCGCACCCGTGGCGGGGGAACGTCCGGGAGTTGAAGCACGTCGTCGAGATGCTCGTTCTGTTCTCGGAAAGCGAAGTCATCCACGAGGACGAGCTGCCGCGCGTGCTTCGGACGACGGCGGCGTCGGCTTCGCCCGGAACCGACGCGCCCGCGTCTTTCGCGGGGGCGGTCGAGGAGTTCGAGCGCAGGATCCTCTCCGATGCGATCGCCGCCGCGGGCGGCGTCAAAGCGGAAGCGGCCCGGCGGTTGAAGCTCGACCCGAACCAGATCAAGTACCTCTGCCGGAAGTACTCGCTCTGAGACCCGCCGCGGGTCAAAAAGTCATCCGCGGTTGAAAAAACACTCCTCTCCGTTCTCCTCTCTATGTCCTCCGGATCTCAACGCTCTCGTCGTTTCAGTGATTTACAGGACCTGCGCCGCAGCCAGCCCATGGCCCCGCGTTTGCGATGAGAGGCCGTCAAGAAGGAGGTGACGAATGGCAAAGGAAGTCAGGATCACGTTGACGGAGCAGCAGAAGGCGAAGATCAAGGCCGCCACCGGCAAGTCGATGGGCGAGATCCGGGTGTCGAGCCTCGGCAACAACATCGCTCTCATCCCCGGGCAGCAGACCACCCGTATCGACCCCGAGACCTCGATGCGCGTCGGCGACCAGGATGCTCTCCGCGCGGGCGTCGAGCAGGAGTCGCTGCGCGCCGGGGACCAGGACTCGATGCGGGCGGGCGACCAGGATTCCATGCGTGCCGGCGATCAGGAATCGCTCCGCGCTGGAGACCAGGACTCCATGCGCGCCGGTGACCAGGAATCGCTCCGCGCCGGTGACCAGGATTCCATGCGGGCCGGTGACCAGGAGTCGCTCCGCGCCGGCGACCAGGAGTCGCTCCGCGCCGGTGACCAGGAATCTCTTCGCGCCGGTGACCAGGAATCGCTTCGGGCGGGCGACCAGGAGTCGCTGCGCGCCGGGGACCAGGAATCGCTTCGGGCTGGCGACCAGGAGTCGCTGCGCGCCGGAGACCAGGAATCCCTTCGCGCCGGAGACCAGGACACCACGCGCGCGATCTGAGCTGCAGACTCCGTCGGAATTCGAGGGCCCCGCGCAAGCGGGGCTCTTTCTTTACCAGATGATCGTTCGGGCCCAGCGCCAGAGAACGTCGAAAGACCGCGAGGCGTAGGAGGCGCGGGCGCAGCGGATCTTGAGCGTCGCTTGCGCTCCGGGGAGGAGCGTTCCGTCAGGATTCTCGAAAACGACGTGAGCGACGAAGCGGTCGGGTCTGGGTGAGGGGAGGCGCGGATCTTTCCCCGCGACCGCCGTGGCGGGCTGTTCGAGCGTCGCCGGTGAAATGGAAGCGACGGCTCCTTTCCACGACTTCAGAGGACGCGTTCGAACCAGGGCGCTCGCCGGCGAGCCCTTCTTCAGGTATTCCAGCAGGCGCTCCGAGACTTCGGCCTCCGCGACCATCCGCCGGCAATCCCCGATCGTCGCGACGGAGAAGCCGGGCTCGACCGAGCGACCCTGAAGATCCTCCATGCGCGAGGAGAGGACGCGGCCGGCGATCGGACTCCTCACGATGAGGAACCCCTGCCGATACTCCGCCGTCGCCAGACCGGCCTCGGCCGCCGCCGCCTGGCTTCGCGACTGAAATGCCATGCCCGCGTTCGAGGCAACCAGCTCCCCGCTCGACTTCCTGGAGAAACGCTCCGCTCGAGAGCGGAACCTCGCCGCGTCGGCCTCGAGCGCCGGGCTCGACATGCGCACGATCGGCTGGCCCTTCTCGACCTGATCGCCTTCGTGGACGTAGACGTCGGTCACGACGCCTTCTTCCGGGGTCTGGACCGTCAACTGCTCGGTGGGCTTCAGGACCGTCTCGGCGGAGATCGTCCTGCGGGTCCATGGCACCGCGAGGAGGAGCAGGAGGGCGACCGCGACTCCCGCGAGCGGCAACCGGCTTCGCGGCGACATGAGGAGCTCCTTTTTGTCGAGGTAGAAGAGTTTCGCGATGCGACCCGCTTTACGCAGCCGCTTTCGGAACAGGTAGAAGAGCGTGACGATCAGGAAGAGTTCGGCGAGCTCCGGAAAATACTTCGTGTAGAAATTCGCAAAGAGCTTTCCGATCAGGAACATGACGGACGTCGTGTAGCAGGCAGCGAGGATCCCGTACACGAGGCACAGCCGGCGCTTGCGCTTCGTCATGGCCGGGATCTCGACGGGCAGTCTCAGGACGTATTTCTGAAACCCCGTTCCCAGCAGCTTGAAGGACGCCTCGCGAAGGTCCTGGAGCTGCAGCACGCTCGAGAGGGCGTAGTAGCCGTCGATCTTGATCAGCGGATTGATGTTGAAGAAGATCGTCGACACTCCCGTCAGGAGCATGGTTTTGTACGCGAACTGGTTCACGAACGAGTCGGGATAGGAGAACAGCCACACCGCCGTGGCGGCGCTGCAGATGATGGCCTCGATGTAGATCCCCGCCACCGTCACCCAGAGGCGCTGCCATCGGCTCGGGAACATGAACGAGTCCGAAGTGCTGCAGTAGAAGGCCGGGGTGAAGTAGAAGAGCACGAAGCCGATGTCATGGACCTCGCCTCCATAGATCTTGCACGCGTAGCCGTGGCTGAACTCGTGGATCGCGCCGATGATCGAGAGGATCAGGAAGAAGTGCAGGACGTCGAGGAACGGTTTGCCGAAGAAGTGGTACAGGTTCATGGTCCCGGCCCAGATCGGCGCCCAGTTGCGGATGAAGACGCCCACCGTCCACAGCGAGGCGAGGCAGGTCAGGATGACGACGGGCGGCGTCCAGATCCAGCGGACGTATTTGACAGTGCGTGTCAGGAAGCGGTCGGGGTCGAGGACGTGGAACTTGATGAAGAAGGGATTGAAGCCGTCGGATTTCTCCTCCGCCGTCTTCTCCCGAAGGCTCTTGAACTTGTCGAGCATCGTCAGGCTGCGCTCGGCGGCGGTCTGCTCGATGAGCTCCATTCCCCGGAGGAGCTCTTCCCATTCGAGGACCACCGTCAGGTCGGCCTTCCCGGCGAAGCGCCGGTTGTACTCGGCGAGGATCTCCGTCGTCGTTCGGGAGCCGTCGAAGAGCTGGATGAGCCGCCACTGCGCTCCCTTGAACTTGTAGTAGGCCATTTCGCGCGGATCCTTGACGATCCACATGACCTCGCCGAGCTGAACCTGCCGGCGGACGGTCAGGTCCTTCCTGAGAGCGGGGCGGGGTTCGGGTGGCCCGTGCCGCGCCGCGAGCTCCTTGACGCTTTCGCCGGGCTTGCCGGCTGCGAGCAGCCTGGAGGGTCCGAGGGCGCTCACGGCAGCAGCGGCCAGACCTTTCGCCAGATCCACCGGGCGGGCTTGCGGAAGATCGCAACGGCGATCGGCCCTCTTTCCGTCGAGACTTTGGCCGTGCCCTGCATCCCCGTCTGAAGCCCTTCGGGGTTTTCGACCTTCGTCTCCGCTATGACGAAGCTGTCCTCGCCCTCGACGCGCACGTGCGAGCCCGGACGGGTGATCGTCCCGCGGAAGATCTTCGTCGGGAACGGATTGAGCTTCAGCGCGACACGCTGACCCGCGCGTACGAGCGACGCGTCCGTCTCCGGGATGGCGACTTCCGCGAGGACGGTGCCGAGGTCCGCGACGACGCAGAGCTCGGTGCCCTTCGTCAGCAGCTGGCCGACCTTCTCTTCGATCCGCGGAGTCACGATCGTTCCGGCGACCGGCGATCGAAGAGACGTGCGCTCGAACCGGTCCTCTTCGAGGGCGAGCCGCGCCTTCATCTCGTCCCGGCGGGAAGCCGCCTCGAACATCGCGGCCGAGTCGCCGGCCTCCTGGAACTTCGCGACGTCACTCTCGGCGATCTGAAAGGCCGATCGCGCATCGGCCACCGCCGACCGGTACGTCTCCGGATCGAGCGTCGCGATGATCTCGCCGGCGGTGACCCTGTCCCCTTCGCGGTGCAGAACGGAGAGAATGGTCCCGTCCACGCCCGCCGTGACGGCGGCCCGGCGTCCCGGCAGGATGCGCGCCGGTCCCGCGATCCGCAGGCGCCATGGGACGGCAAAGAGCAGGATGAGGAGAGCGGCGGCGCCGATCGTCCACGCGAGGCGCCGTCGGCGCGGTATCTCGAGGAACTTCCGGCGGCGCTCGGCGAGGGGCCGCAGGAAGCCGGGGAGCGGGATCTGCTTGTAGAGCTGCGCGTTTCGCACCGCGACCGTCGCCTGGTTCACGAGGATCGCGAGGAGGTCCCGCTTGTCCTCCTCCAGGAGCAGCGGCCGCTTCCGGAAGAAGGCCAGAAGACCGAGCTTCCCCTCCTCGTCGTTCAAGAGCAGGCCGTGGAACGACCGGAACCCCGTCTGCTGGAAGAACCCGCGGAACTTCTCCTCGGTCTCCGGCCGGTCGGTAAGGACCTTCCCCTGGTCGTCCTGGATGACCGCGACGTCGGACCCGCTGAAAAACACCCATTCGAGAAGGTCGCTCTCGGCGCGGACGCGCGCGTCCTTCCGGTCGATGGCGACCGTGCCCGAGATCGCGCCCATCCGGAGCTTGCCTCGATCCATGATCGCGATCGCGCACTGGTCGTAGGTGATCAGCGCGGCGGTGGCGTTGACGATCTTCTTCATCACCTTGTCGAGGTCGAGCGTCGCGGTGATCTCGCGGCTGACCGTCAGGAGCGCGTCGAGCTCCTCGACTTTCTTCTGCGCCTCGTATTGACGGGCGTTGTGCAGCGCGCGTACGGCCTGCCTCGCCAGGTCCTGGATGAGCTCCTCGTCCTCGGCGGTGAACTCCGGGTGCCGGCCCCGCTTGTTGACGAGGGTGAGCGCGCCCACGGACTGCCCGCCCTCGACGAGCGGAACCGCGAGAAGGGACCGGTTGACGAAGCCTTCTTCTTCCATGGACGCGGGATCCCCGGGGGCGATTCCGTTGCGGCGGATCGCCTTCCGGTCGGCGAGGACGTCTCCGGCGACGGCGGCGCCCACGGCAGAAGGAGCCGAGGGGATCTCGTAGTTCTCGTTGACGACGGTCTCGGCGAGGACGAGGTCCTGGCGGTCTTCGCCGAGCAGCCAGAGGGATCCGACCTCCGCGGTCCCGAAGTCGACCGCCTTGCGGGCGATGATGCGGTTGAGCTCGGCGAGGTCGATCGTCGAGCCGAACGACTTGGAGAGGTCGTAGAGCGCGGTGAGGCGCTCGACCGCCTGCCGCATGCCCGCCGTCCGGCGTTCGGCGCGGAGCGAACGGGCGAACAGAGGCGCCGCGCTTTCCACGGTTTCGCGCAGGCCTGCCGCGATTCTTTTCGCGTCCACAGGCGCCGTGAGGAAGAGGAGCACCACGGCGACCGCTTCTTCTTCCCCCGCCACCGGCACCGCGAGGCACGCGCCCGGCGGAGGTTCCCCGACCCACGGCGCGAGCCTGCGGGGAACGTCCCCTTCTTCGATCAGGATCGGATTTCGGTCGCGGAGGATTTCCTGAGCGAGCGGGTCGGACGTGGAGATGGTGCGCCGCGCGTACCGGCGCGCCGCGTCACAGGCCGTTCCCGTGCACGCGAGAAGAGGGTGAGTCGGGTCGGGGGTCCACGAGAGCGTGGCAGACGATCCGGAGAGGGCGGCGGCGCGGCGCGCGAGGCAGGCGGAAAGCTGCGGCAGGGTCTCGCAGGCGAACAGCTCCGACGAAAACGAGCCGCCTCGCGCGACGTCTCCCTTCTCCGCCAGAAGGTCTCCTAGAAGCTCGCCACGGCCGTGGCTGGGTCGTCGTACATCTCGAACACGGAATCGAGCTTGGTCATCTCGAGGAGCTTGCGCACCTGGGGACCGGCTCCGAGGAGCTTCGTCTGGCCGCCTTCGTTCTGCGATGTCGTCATCGCCCGGACGAGCGCTCCGAGGCCGGAGCTGTCGAGAAACCTCACGGCGCGCATGTCGATCAGGAGCTGCGTCTGACCCGCTTCGAGAAGCTGCGCGATCGTTTTCTTGAAGGCGGCTTCCGGTTCCCCGATGACGAGGTCTCCCTCCACCGTCACGATGGTGACTGCGCCATCCTGTCGCACACTGAGGGGCATTTGGCGGGGCATTATATTCAGTCGCGCAGATGACGGTGCCGACAGAGTGACTTCCCCGACGGCCATCACGCCCGAGCTCGTCGCCGAGCACAATCTGAGCCGGGAGGAGTACGGCCGGATCCTGAGGATCCTGGGGCGGGAGCCCAACCACGTGGAGCTCGGGATCTTCTCGGCCATGTGGAGCGAGCACTGCTCCTACAAGTCCTCACGCGTGCATCTGAAGAAGTTTCCGACGACCGGGCCCCGTGTCCTGCAGGGGCCGGGGGAGAACGCGGGCATCGTCGACATCGGAGACGGGCTCGCGGTGGCCTTCAAGATGGAATCGCACAACCACCCCTCCTTCATCGAGCCATACCAGGGAGCGGCGACCGGCGTCGGCGGCATTCTGCGGGACGTCTTCACGATGGGAGCGAGGCCGATCGCGTCGCTGAACTCGCTGCGCTTCGGCGCTCTCGACGCGCCGAGGATGAAGCACCTCGTCGACGGCGTCGTCCGGGGGATCGCCGGCTACGGGAACTGCATCGGGATACCGACGGTCGGAGGGGAGACGACGTTCCACTCCGGGTACAACGGGAACATCCTGGTCAACGTCTTCAACGCGGGGATCGTGGCTGCCGACCGCATCTTCCGCGGCGTGGCGTCCGGCACGGGCAACCCGGTGGTGTACGTCGGCTCGAAGACGGGACGCGACGGGATCCACGGCGCGACCATGGCCTCCGAAGAGTTCGCCGGAGACGAGACGAAGCAGAAGCGCCCCAACGTGCAGGTCGGCGACCCCTTCACCGAGAAGCTCCTGCTCGAGGCGTGCCTGGAGCTCTTCGGCACCGACGCGGTCGTCGGCATCCAGGACATGGGGGCGGCGGGACTGACCTCTTCGACCTTCGAGATGGCCGGGCGTGCCGGAAGCGGCGTCGAGATCGACCTCTCCCGCGTCCCGATCCGCGAATCCGGGATGACGCCCTACGAGATCATGCTGTCGGAATCGCAGGAGCGCATGCTCCTCGTCTGCCGGCGCGAGCGGCTGCCGCAGGTGCTCGCGATCTTCCGCAAGTGGGAGCTCGACGCCGTCGAGATCGGCCGCGTGACGGACTCCGGGCGCGTCGTGCTGTTCTTCGAAGGGGAGAAGGTCGGGGATCTGCCGGCGGCTCCGCTCGCCGACGAGGCGCCGGTGTACGACCGCCCGCGGCGGCAGCCGGCCGCTCCGTCAGCCCCGCTCTGGCCGGCCGATCCCGAGCCGGAGAGCTACGGCGAATGCCTGCGCGCGCTCCTCGCGTCCCCGAACCTCGCCGAGAAGGCGTGGATCTGGACGCAGTACGACCACATGGTCGGGACGAACACGGTCGAACGACCAGGCGGGGACGCCGCGGTCGTGCGCGTGAAGGGAACGCGCAAGGCGCTCGCGATGAAATCCGACGTCAACCCGTTCTTCTGCGCGCTCGACCCGTACCGGGGCGGCGCGATCGCTGTGGCGGAGGCGGCCCGCTCGATCGCCTGCGTCGGCGCGCGGCCGCTCGCGATCACCGACTGCCTGAACTTCGGCAACCCGGAAAAACCCGAGGTGATGTGGCAGTTCGAGGAGGCGGTGCGCGGGATCTC
>DASQJK010000251.1:0-3198 GCA_035631095.1 Thermoanaerobaculia bacterium | reverse complement strand
TCATCCGCGAGATCACGATGGCGGCCAAGACGGGCGGCGGCGCGCCGGAGTCGAATCCGCGGCTGCGCAAGGCCATCGACGATGCGAAGGCCGTCAACATGCCGGCCGAGAACATCAAGCGCGCCGTGCAGCGCGGCACGGGCGAGCTCCCGGGCGTCTCCTACGAGGAGGTCACCTTCGAGGGCTACGGCCCCGGCGGCACGGCGGTGCTCATCGAGACCTTGACCGACAACAAGAACCGCACGCTCCCCGAGATCCGGACGATCTTCTCGAAGCACGGCGGCAACCTCGGCGAGTCCGGCTCCGTGCGCTTCCTCTTCACGAAGAAGGGCTACATCGCGATCGAGAAGGACAAGGCGAGCGAGGACGCGGTCATGGAGGCGGCGATCGAGGCCGGCGCCGACGACGTCGAGACGACGGACCAGTACCACGAGATCAAGACCTCGCCCGAGAGCTTCGCGGAGGTCAAGGCGCACCTCGAGGGCAAGAAGATGCCTCTCGCGGTGGCGGAGATCTCGATGATCCCTTCGACGGAGGTCCAGCTCGACTCCCGCAAGGCGGACCAGATGGTCAAGCTGATGGAGGCACTCGAGGACCACGACGACGTGCAGAACGTCTGGGCGAACTTCGACTTCGAGGAGACGCCGGCGGCTTCGTGAAGCCGCGCGTGAGACGTGAGACGTGAGACGTAAGGCGTAAGACGTCAGGCAACGCGCCGTCTCGTCTCTCCTCTCGCCGATATACAGCAACGGGCGCCCGCTTCGGTGGCATCATCTGGCCAGGTGCCCAGCAACAACACGGCTTCCACGTCTCACGTCTCACGTCTCCCGTCTCACGGCTCCTTCGCGTGAAGACGCTGGGCTTCGACCCCGGCACGACGGCGACGGGATTCGGAGTGGTCGTCTTCGACGCCGGGCGCCTGACCCTCGAGTCCTGCGGCGTCTTCCGCCCGCCCGCGGCGATGGATCTGCCGGGCAAGCTCGACTTCCTCTTCGGCTGCGCCGTCGAGCTCGCCGAGCGGGTGCGGCCGGACGCGATCTCGGTCGAGACGGTGTTCGTCGCGGCGCGGCACGTCGCCTCGTCGCTGAAGCTGTCGCACGCGCGGGGAGTGCTGCTGGCGGCGGCCGCGCGATCGAAGGTGCCGGTCTTCGAGTACGAGCCCCGGCTCGTGAAGAAGGCCCTCGTCGGGTACGGCCAGGCCGAGAAGGAGCAGGTCCGAGCGATGGTGCTCTCGCTGCTCGCGCGCCAGCGCTCCCGCGTCCCGCTCGACGCCGCCGACGCCCTGGCGCTGGCGATCTGCCACCTGCACGCGACGGGAGGAAGGATGGCCGACCGCCAGTAGCCGGCGCCCGTCCCGCCGCCCACCGCCGATCCGCGGGCGGCCGAGGCTAACCTGCTGCCCCTCAGCACTAACTCCCGGGCCCCGGGTGCTAGCATCGTTCGCAACCATGTCCTTCCAGGGGTCGATCCAGGAGCTTCCCGTCCCCGACATCATCCAGCTCGTCTCGGTGTCGGGAAAGACCGGGATGTTCATGCTCGTCCGCGGCCCGGAGCGCGGCTACATCTTCCTGCGCAACGGCCGGATCGTTCACGCCGAGATCGGAAGCATCTCCGGGGAGGAGGCGGTCTACGCCCTCGCGATCTGGTCGACGGGAGACTTCCAGTTCACGCCCGGGAAGGAGACCGAGAAGCTCACGATCGACAAGACGAACACCTCGCTGCTGATGGAAGCGGCGCGGCGGCTCGACGAGTGGAAGGTGCTCGGGCGCAAGATCCCCGGCGTCGACGCGGTCCCCGTGCTCAAGTCGCGGGACCAGGGCGCGCCCGTCACGCTCTCGCCGCCGGAGTGGAACACGGTGATGCGCATCGACGGACGCCGCACCGTGGAGGAGGTCGCTCGCGCGGCGGGGTCGAACTCCTTCGACACCGCGAAGGTCCTGTACGGCCTCGTGACGGCGGATCTCGTCGAGATGCGCGCGCGTCCCGCGGAGCCGGTCCGCGCGGCGAGCACCGGGGCTGCGGCGCCGGCGATGACGCCTCCGCCGGCGGCCGCGTCGACCGGCGGCGCCGCGCCGCACCCCGCGAGCGCCCCGGGCGGGAACGCCGGGTCGGGGCTCATCGGCGACGAGAAGAAGATTTTGATGATCCTCTGCACGCGCGTGAAGCAGGAGGCTGAGGCCGCGCTCGGCGAAGCGAACCTTCCGGGCGTGGACCGGCCGTACAAGCAGGCTCTCGCCGAGATCGACAAGGGGCGCGGTGTGGAAGCGGTTCGCGATCTCATCCGTCACACCGAGAAGGCCATCGCCTCGATCCGCGGACCCGCGATCATGAAGACGTTCCAGGAAAAGATGTCCCTGGTGATGCAGCCTCGGATCTGAGTCGGCTCGCGCGCGAGGCCGGCTCCGTGGGAGCCTCCCGCGTGCCGCGTGCCGCGTGCCGCGTGCCGCGTGCGGCCGAGGCGAGCGGATCCTGACCGCCGGAAGCGGGCTCGGCGTGCGGCCGGCGGCGGCTGTTCGGTTCGCCCCCAATCCGCCCGCCGCGGAAGCGTCGAACCCCGGCCCGAGGATCCACCGCGGCACCTGACCAAACGGACGGTATCCCCTGTCCAGACAGAAGATGTTTGGCATTTTCGAGCTTTTGGCTTATTCTTTTCGGCAGGTATCCCCGGGCTTCGAAAGGAGACAATTCATGTCGAAGCGGACCGTGCTCCTCGGGCTTGCCCTCAGCCTGTCCGGCGCGATCGCCTTCGGGCAAGTGGGTGCAGGCGTTGCCGTCGCTCCGGCCCAAGGAGGGGACATCGGACTTCTGACGATGCCCACGGCCGACAACCCCCGGGCGGGACAGTTCACCCTCGGCCTGTATGGCTGGCTCAACCAGCGCGTGGCCGCTCCCTTCTTCCAGGGCGATTCCGACCAGATCCGCGCCTACCGCGACGCGAACGGGGCGCTCTCCATCGGACTCGGCCTGACGGACTGGTGGTCCGTGTTCGCCGAGGGCGGCATCCAGGAGCGCCACAGCCGCGGCGCCTGGGAGAGGGGCATCGTCAACGGCATTCCGCTGGTCGGGCCCTTCGACATCCAGGAGGGACGCAAGGTCCGCGTCGGAACGAAGCTCAACTTCCACTCCGAGGCCGACTACGACCTGCGCGTCGCCGGCTGGATCGCGGCGCACATCCCGGTCTCGAACGCCACGATCGAC
>DASQJK010000250.1:0-6749 GCA_035631095.1 Thermoanaerobaculia bacterium | reverse complement strand
CGGTCGGCGCCGGCACTCCGCCCGTGGGCTCTACCGTTACCGCAAAATTTTCCGCCGACGTGATCGCGGAGAGGTCCGACGATTCGAATATTGCGCGGCCGGACGGGTCGGCGTCGAAGACTCCCGCCGGGACCGGCTTGCCGTTCGAGAAGACCCACAGCTCGTACTGTTTTCCCGGAGGGAGCGGCGAAAGGTTGCCCGCCACGACGACTCCTCGTCCCGCTTTCTGGCTCCAGAACACCTTCGCGCGCGCGCCCGGCTGAGGGTCCTTGCCTCCCAGGAACAGCACGCGCACGTCCTCGCTTTCGAGAACGCGCGCCTGCAGGTCGCGTCTCGCGAGGTTCTGCTGGGCGGAGTCTAGCCTCGAAGTCAGATCCGCGGTGCGGCTTCGAAGCTCTTCTCGTTCGCGCCGCAGCCTCGCGTCGTCTCCGATGAAGAAGGCGAGCATCACGGTCGCGGCGATGGCGAAGATCCACGCGCCGTAGCGGGACTTCGACGGCGGCGCGACGGGACTCGAAGACTCTGCCGCGACCGCTCTGAGGATCGCCTCGCGCACTGCCGGATGCGGCGCCGCCGGCCGCACCTGCCCTCCGGCCGCCAGGGCAGTGGACGCGGAGCGCAGCTCGTTCAAGAGTGCCTCGCATTGCGCGCATCCTTCGAGATGGCGCGCGAACTCCGCCGCTTCCCCGCCGAGGGGGATGCCGAGCGCCTGCAGCGCGGCCAGCTCTTCAAAGTGTTCGTTATGCGCCATGCGACTCCCGCCCGAGGTACGGTCGGACGCGATCCCGGAGTTTCATCAAGCCGAGGCGGACCCGCGTCTTCACGGTTCCGAGCGGCGTTCCCGTCTGCTCGGAGATCTCCTGATGGGTCAGCCCTTCGAAGTAGGCGAGCTCGAGAGTGCGACGCTGGTCTTCCGGCAGCTCCGAGATCGCGGAGCGGCACAGACGCTCCCATTGCTTGTCCGCCGAGTCGGCCTCGACGTCCTGCGGTCCCGGTGCGTCCGGGATCGTCTCGACCTTCCGGAGCCCCGCTCGCGCCGCCGGCCGCCGGGCGCGGACGCGGTCGATCGAGCGGCTGCGGGTCGCTACGAGAAGCCAGGCGATAACCGAGCCGCGGGCAGCGTCGAACGAAGAAGCGGACCGCCAGACCCAGAGGAAGAGCTCCTGGAGGACCTCCTCCGCCTCTCCCGTGTCACCGACGATCCGCTGCGCGAGCCCCATCAGACGCGCGGAATAGCGGTCGTAGAGCTCGGCGAGAGCGTCGGCGTCCCGGCGTTCGATCCGGGCGATCAGGGCACGGTCGGCTTCGGAGACTGCGCTCATTCGGGAGGCTCGAAATTTCATATCACGCGAACACGGCGAATCCAACCGCCGGCCCGCGCCCGTAGGAGGGGGAGATGCACCGACAAACCGAAGGAGGAGATATGAAGGTCCCCCGATTCGCGCTGCTCGCCCTGCTGGTCGCGGGGCTGGCTTCCAGCGCGCTCGCTTCGAGTCACCGCGAGGCGCCGCAGATTTCGAACGACCCGGTCGCGGACAACACGGACCTGTACGCTTTCCGCGATCCCAATTACCCGAACAACATCGTCATGATCGCGAACTGGATTCCGATGGAGGAGCCCGCCGGCGGTCCCAACTTCTGGCACTTCGCCGAGAAGGTCCGGTACGAGATCAACATCGACAACGACGGCGACGGCGTCGAAGACATCACCTATCGCTTCCTCTTCACACAGCACGTCCGACGCGGAGACACCTATACGTACAACGACGGCCCGATCGACGGCGTGAACGCGAAGGCGTGGGGAGACGACCAGAACCTGATCGTCTACTTCACATACAGCGTCGACAAGATCATCGGCAAGTCCGTCACGGCGACAGGGTCCGCGATCACGCGCATCGCGGACGGCCTTCTCGAGCTTCCGAACAACGTCGGTCCCAAGTCCTTCCCCGACGGCTACGACGTTGCGACGGGCCAGGGCGGCGGCGTTTATACGATGGACAACAACGTCCAGGTGTTCGTCGGCCCGCGGCGCGACCCGTTCTTCGCGGACCTCGGCGTGATCTTCGACCTCGTCAACTACCGGCCCGGCACGCTGCCCGGCGATCACGGCGGCGGCATCAACACGCTCGCCGGCTTCAACACGCACACGATCGCTCTATCCGTCCCGATTCCGCAGCTGACGCGCAACGGCCAGATGCCCACGGTTCTCTTCGACCCGAACGCCGTCATCGGGATCTGGTCGACCACGTGGCGGCTTCAGAACCGCACCCTCTCCGCCACCGGCGCGACGCCGCAGGAGACGGGCCAGTGGGTTCAGGTCTCGCGGCTCGGACAGCCCCTCATCAACGAAGTGGTCGTCCCGCGCGCCGCGAAGGACCTCTTCAACGCTTCCTCGCCGAGCCAGGACGCGCAGTTCGCGGCGGGAGTCCTCGACCCGGAAGTTCCGAAGCTCCTGAAGGCCCTGTTCAACATCAACTCGCCGGCCGCGCCGCGCAATGACCTTCTCAATCTCGTCCTTGGGTTCGAGGGCCTGACCCGGCGTCCCGGTGAGGTGGTTTCCGATCAGCTCCGCTTGAATGTTGCCGTCTATCCGACGCCGAAGGCGAACGCGAGCCGGCTCGGCCTCCTCGCCGGGGACATCGGCGGATTCCCCAATGGACGCCGGCTCGGAGACGACGTGGTCGACATCGAGCTCCGGGTGCTGGCGGGCGTCCTCGTGAACGGTTTCAACGTGTCGCCCAACAACGCGCTCGGTGACGGCGTCGACGGTCCCGACACTCCCTACCTGACCGGTTTCCCGTACGCGGCGCGGCCGTACTCCGGCTTCGACCACAAGCACGACAACCCGGTGCAGGTCCCCAACTCCTTCGTGCACGCGGACGGCAGCAGGGATTGACCACTTCGATCGGGGAGAGGCCGGCCTCCCCGGCCGCCTCTCCCCGATTTTTCTTTTCGGCCGTACAATCCGCAAAAATCCAGACGCTTTCACACACGGATTCTGACCAGGAGGTCCCATGGTGAGCGATCGGCGCGATCTCTTCCGCTCCGCCGGCAAAGTCGGTCTTGCGCTCGGCCTCGCCGCGGCGGGCCAGCCGCTCTTTGCGCTCCCCGGCAAGGGCAGGGCGCTCTCACCCGTTTACGACGACATCTCGCTGATGAACACGGCGCTCGCGCTCGAGCACGAAGCGATCTGGGCTTACGGTCTCGCGGGAAAGAGCGGCCTTCTCTCGGCGAAAGCGAAAGAGGTGGGGCTGCTCTTTCAGGGAAGCCACGAGATCCACCGCGACCTCCTCACGGAGGCGATCCGGAACAAATCGGGCCAGCCGGTGGAGCCTCAGAAGGAATACAAGTTCGGCGTCCCGCTCTCCAATGAGAAGGATGTCCTGGAGCTCGCGTTCAAGCTCGAGATCGGGGCGGCGCGCGTGTACCTCTACACGGTCGACCGGTTCCAGGACCGGGCGCTGGCCGCGTCGGCGGGGAGGATCCTGTCGGACGAGGTCCTGCACGCGACCGTGCTGCGGGGAGTGCTGGGGCGGGACGTGGTGCCGAATTTCAAGCTGATCGAGACCTGATTCGAAGACGCCGCAGTACCGACTACCGACTACCGACCAGCTCCTCCGCGACGGACTCCTCCGTCACGCCGTCCTCGGGGATCGTGACCGGTCCGTCGGGGATCGTCACCGGTCCGTCCTTCAGATCCTCCCGAATGATGAGATCCAGGAAGAGCTCGCGCACGCCCTCTTTGCCGCCGCGCTTGAACGCGCCGCGCACTTGCGCCGGCTTCAGGCGTATCCCCGTCATCGCGGTCAGGTACTGCGAGAACACGTACGAGCGGGAGCGAAACGAGATGACGAGCAGCACGGCGAGCACGAGCGCCGTGGCCATGAGCGACCAGCCGGTCGCCGACGAGAGGCCGAAAATCGCTTTCATCGCAAAACTCTGTTCAATATTTTAGCACTTCTATGTAAACCCTTCCTCGACCGTCGGTTCCCCGATTTACCGCGGAGAAAAAAGGTCGCGAAGGACTTCGCGGGCCACGTCTTCCGGGCGCTTCTTGTCGCGGTCGAGCTGCGCGTTCCACCGGCGCATCCTTGCGGCGTCGAGGCGTCCTGCGAGCATCCGGAGGACCTCGCGGACTTCCGCTTTTCCCTCCCACGCCGCGCCGCGGACGACGAACGCCGCCTCGTAGGGCGGGAAGTAGCGCCGGTCGTCGGCGAGAACCACGCCGCCGATCGCGGCGATGAGTCCGTCCGTCGAGTTGCCGGCGACGACGTCCACGCGCCGCGACGCGAGTGCGGGATAGAGAAGTCCGAGGTCCATCTCGACCGGCCGCTCGCGAAACGAGAGTCCGTACGCGCGCGCGAGACCCGGATAGCCGTCGGCGCGCTCGACGAACTCGTAGCCGAATCCCGGCCGCAGCTCGGAGCCTCGCGCCGCGAGATCGGAAATCGTGGTGAGCCGCAGACGTGCGGCGTCGTCCGGCCGAACGACGAGCGCGAACGTATTCTCGAATCCGAGCGGCGGGGACCAGACGAGCTTCCAGCGGCGCGCGTATTCCTCCGCCACCCTGCGGCGCACCGCGGCGGGATCCGTGAGCGGCTTTTCCTTGAGGATCGCCGTGAACGCGGTGCCGGTGTACTCCGGATACAGATCGAGCTCGCCCGCGACGATCGCCTGGTGGCAGACGAAGGTGCCGCCGAGGTTCAGCCTCCGATCGACGCGGAGACCACGCGCTTCTAGCGCCTGCGCTACGACCTCACCCAGGAGGACCTGCTCGGAAAAGTTTTTCGAGCCGACGCGGATCGCGGCCGGCTTCGAGCTGCACGCGCCGGCGAGGAGAAGCACGGCGAGGATGGAGCGGCGGCTCATCGCGCGATCCCCGACCAGCGCCGCTCCGCCCAGCCGAGGAGGCCGTCGCACAGGACCGCGAGCAGCGCGGCGGGAACCGCTCCGGCGAGGATCAGCCGGTTGTCCACGGTGGCGATCCCCCGGTAGATCAGCACGCCGAGCCCTCCCGCTCCCACGGCGGCCGCGATCGTGGCGATTCCGATCGACACGACGATCGCGATGCGGACGCCGCCGAGGACGACCGGCAGCGAGAGCGGCACCTCCACCCACCAGAGGCGCTGGCGCGCCGTCATGCCCAGACCAACCGCCGACTCGACCACCGCCGGATCGACGGAACGGATTCCCGAGTACGTGTTTCGCAGAATCGGCAGAAGCGCATACAGGATCAGCGCGACGATGGCCGTCCGCGGGCCGATCCCTCCCAGAAAGGGGAGCGGGATGAGGAAGCCGAACAGGGCGAGGCTCGGAATCGTCTGAACGATCCCGGCCAGGCCGAGCACGGGACGCGCGAGCCTCGGCCGCCGGGTCAGCGCGACCCCCAGGGGGATCCCGATCGCGACGGCGGCGAGCGTCGAAAGGACGACGAGCACGAGGTGCTCGCCCGTGTGCGCCGCGATTTCCGAGCGGCGCTCCCAGAAATAGGACGCGATCCCGCTCACGGGCGCGCGAGCTCTCTCACGAAATCGTCGGCGGGGCTGTCTGCGATCTCGCGCGGGCTGCCGACCTGTATCACTTTCCCGGCGCGCAGGACCGCAACGCGGTCGGCCAGCCGGAACGCCTCGGGAATGTCGTGCGTGACGAAGAGGACCGCCTTGCCGAGCTGCCGTTTCCAAGAGAGAAACTCCTGCTGCAGCGCGCGCCGGGCGATCGGGTCGAGCGCTCCGAACGGCTCGTCCATGAGGACGAGCGGCGGGTCCGCCGCGAGGGCGCGGGCCACCCCGACTCGCTGCCGCTGGCCGCCCGAAAGCTCTCGCGGCCGGCGCGGCGCGAACTCGCGGAACGGAAGGTTGACCATCGCGAGCAGCTCCTCCGCGCGGGCGCGGCGGCGCTCCGGCGGCCAGCCCAGAAGGCGCGGGACGATGGTCACGTTCCTCTCGACGTCCCAGTGAGGAAGAAGGCCGCCCTCCTGAATCACATAGCCGATCCGTCGCCGCAGCCCGACGGGCTCTTCCGAGGAGACGTCGCGTCCTTCGACTCGCACTTCGCCCGCGTCGGCGGCGATCAGGCGGTTCACGAGGCGCAGCGCCGTGGTCTTGCCTGAGCCCGACGGACCGATGAGCGCCATCGTCTCGCCGGACTTTACCGACAACGTGAAGCCGTCGAGAACGGGCGCGCCGGATCCGAACCTCTTCCGGACATCGCGAAACTCCACGGCGGTCGGCGGCAATGCAGAGGCGCTGATCGACGAATCCTACGCTCGGAGGTGTCCGAGACGGGTCTAAGATGCCGCCGTGGAAAAAATCTGGGACGCCGTGGTGATCGGCGGAGGCCCTGCCGGTTCGTCGACCGCCGCGCTCCTCGCCCGAGCGGGCCGCTCGGTGCTTCTGCTCGAACGGGAACAGTTTCCCCGCTTTCACGTGGGGGAATCGCTGCTCCCCTACAGCTTGCCGCTCCTCGACCGGCTGGGCGTTCTCGAGAAGGTCCGCGCGGCCGGATACCAGGAGAAATACGGCGCCTACTTCTGGAACGAAGCGACGGGCGGGGTCCGCCCCGTGGTTTTCGAGGACACGGTGGACCACGCGCACCCGATGGCTTACCAGGTCAAGCGCGCCGAGTTCGACCACCTCCTGCTGCGCCACGCGGCCGAGCAGGGAGTCGAGGTGCGGGAGCGGACCGTCGTGAAGGAAGTGACCTTCGAAAACGGGCGCGCCGTAGGGGTCTCCGCCGGGACCGACGGAGCC
>DASQJK010000249.1:0-11225 GCA_035631095.1 Thermoanaerobaculia bacterium | reverse complement strand
GCGAGATGCGGCCCCACCTCGATCGAAACGTACCCGTCGTCCCCTTTCGTGCGGTCGTAGACCGCGCGGAACGCGTCGGCTGCGGCGGAGACGTCCGCGACGCAGAGTCCCTCGAAAATGCGGAACGTGTCCCGCCCCTCGCCCGCGAGACGCCGAATGTCCTCGTCGTAGAGCTCCGTCTCGGCGATCGCCTTCTGGAAGATCGTGGGGTTGGAGGTCATCCCGGTCAACGCGTCCTCGCGTATGAGCCGGTCGAGCCGGCCGCCCGATATGAGGTCGCGGCGGATGTAGTCGTACCAGACGCTCTGTCCGAGCGCATTCAATCTCTGCAGCGCATTCGCGGTCATGAGACACCCTCCTGGTTCAAGGCGCCGCTCAGGGCGTCGGATTCGATGCGTTTCACCTTGTTCAGCCTCCGCACGTGCCTCTCGAGGTTCGAGAACCGCGCGGCGAGGAAAGCGCGAAGCACCTCGGCGGCGAGCGAAGGCCCGATCACCCTCGCGCCGAGACAGAGAACGTTCAGGTCGTCGTCTTCTACTCCCTGCCGGGCCGAGAACGTGTCGTGGCACAGTGCGGCGCGCACCCGCGGGACCTTCGTCGCCGCCACGGAAGCGCCCACGCCGCTGCCGCAGACGACGATCCCGCGCTCGCACTCGCCGCGCGCGACGGCGAGCGCGACGGCTTTCGCGAAATCAGGGTAATCGACGGCAGCGGTACTGTCGGTTCCGAAGTCGACCGCTTCGTGGCCGAGCTCGCCGAGGACGCGCAGCACGTCGCCTTTCAACGGGAAGCCGGCGTGGTCGAACCCGATGGCGACCTTCATCCGAGCAGCGCCTTCGCTTTCGCCACGACGTTCTCGACGGAGAATCCGAGGTTTTTGAGCACCACTTCTCCGGGCGCGGACGCGCCGAACCGGTCGAGCGTGACCGTCCCGCCGGCGTCGCCGACCCAGCGGCACCAGCCGAGCGAGACTCCGGCTTCGACGGCCAGTCGGGCGCGGACGGAAGGGGGAAGGACGTCGTCGCGGTATCCCTGCTCCTGCTCTTCGAAGATCTCCCACGAAGGCATCGATACGACGCGGGTCGGGACACCGTCCGCCTCGAGCTTCTCCCGGGCGGAGAGCGCCAGGGCGACCTCCGAGCCGGTGGCGATGAGGATGAGCCGGCCGGGTTTCTGCGACGCTTCCGCGAGGACGTAGGCGCCGCGGGAGAGGCCGGAGGCCGGCGCGAGCTTCGAACGGTCGAGGACCGGCAGCTTCTGGCGGCAGAGCACGAGCCCCGTCGGGCTGTGCAGGCGGCCCATCAAAACGCGCCACGCCTCCACCGCCTCGTTCGCGTCGCCGGGCCGGATGACCGTCAAGTTCGGCATCGCGCGAAGCGACGCGAGGTGCTCCACGGGCTGGTGGGTCGGGCCGTCCTCCCCGAGGCCGATCGAGTCGTGCGTCCAGACGAAGATGACCGGCAGCTCGTTCAAGGCGGCGAGCCGCACGGACGGGCGCATGTAGTCCGAAAAGCAGAAGAACGTGGCCACGAACGGGCGGACGCCGCCGTGGTACGCCATGCCGTTCGCGATGCCCGCCATCGCGTGCTCCCGCACGCCGAAATGGAGGTTGCGTCCCGTGCCCGTCGCCGCCTCGAAGCTCCCGTATTTCTTCAGCACGGTGTTCGTCGAGGTGCCGAGGTCCGCGTCGCCGCCCATGAGCCAGGGGATCGAGTCCGCGACGGCCTGCATCGCCTTGCCCGCCGCGGTGCGGGTCGCCTCTTTGTCTCCGGCCTTGAACTCCGGCATCGCGGCGTCCCAGCCCGCAGGGAGCTCGCCCGCCTGCCAGCGCCGCCACTCCGCCGCGAGCTCCGGAAACGCCTTCTCGTAGCGCGCGAAACGGCCCTCCCAGTCGGCGCGGGCCGCCTCGCCTTTCGGAACGGCTTCGCGAAACCGCTCGAGTGCGTCGCCGGGGATGAAAAACGGCTCCTCCGAGACCCATCCGAGCGCTTTTTTCGTGCGCGCGACTTCCTCCGCCCCGAGCGGGCTGCCGTGCGCCTCCGAGGTGCCGGCCTTGTTGGGCGACCCGAAGCCGAGCGTCGTTTTCACGATGACGAGAGACGGGCGGGTGACCTCCGTGATCCCGGCCTCGATCGCGCTGGAGATCGCTTCGTAGTCCGTGTTGCCGTTTTCGACGTGCGCCACGTGCCAGCCGTAGGCGCGGTATCTCTCACCGACGTCTTCCGTGAACGTGACCGAGGCCGGGCCGTCCAGCGTCACCTGGTTGGCGTCGTAGAGAAAAAGGAGCTTGCCCAGGCCGAGGTGGCCGGCGAGAGAGGAAGCTTCCGAAGCGATGCCCTCCATGAGGTCGCCGTCGGAAACGAGGGCGAACGTCCGATGGTTGACGATCTCGTGCTCGGGGCGGTTGAAGCGGGACGCGAGCATCCGCTCCGCGATGGCCATGCCGACCGCGTTCGACACTCCCTGTCCGAGAGGCCCGGTGGTCGCTTCGACTCCCGGAGTGTCGAGATACTCGGGATGGCCGGGAGTCTTGCTCCCCCACTGCCGGAACTGCTTCAGGTCTTCGAGCGAGAGGTCGTAACCGGTCAGGTGCAGGAGGCAGTACAGCAGCATGCAGCCATGTCCGGCGGACAGAACGAAGCGGTCACGGTCAGGCCAGTGCGGATCGCGGGGGTCGTGCTTGAGATAGTTCTGCCAGAGGACGTAAGCCATCGGAGCCGCCCCGAGAGGCAGGCCGGGATGGCCCGACTCCGCCTTCTGCACGGCGTCGATCGCGAGCGTCCGTATCGTGTCGACGCAGAGCTCGTCGATCGACTTCGAAGCGGTGGTCAATGTCTCCTCGCTTTCCGGAGACCGCGAAGGGGGCGCCCGCGAAGCTTCTCGATCGCAGGCAGTATCTCCATCAAGCCTCGCCTCCGCAGTCCCACCGGATCTTATTACGGCGCATTTCGGTGCGCCGGATGGCCCTGCAAGAGGCTCGCCGGGCGGTGATCTGGGAGAGAATCGCCGCGGTGTCAGTGTCGATGGCCTCCAAGGTCCGGAACGCTCCCGTCGGACGCTCCCCGCTCGTGTGGGAAGCGGCGGAGCTCTCCGATCGCGCGAGGCGCCTCTCGCTCGAGTGGCTGGAGACCGACGGGCTGGGGGGATACGCCTCCGGCACCGTCGCGGGAGCACGGACACGGCGGACGCACGGCTGGTACGCGCCGGCCATCCCGCCCCCCCGCCGGCGGTGGATGCTCGTCAATTCGTGCGACGAATTCGTCACGGTCGACGGAGAAGAGACGGGCATCTCGACTCAGGCTTACGACGGGGCCGTCTACCCGGAGGGGGACGCACGCCTCGTTCGGTTCGCCCTCGCGCCGTTCCCCGTCTGGCGGTACGAGACCGGCAAATTTTCGATCGAGCGGTCGCTCTGCCTGGTGCGCGACCGTTCCGTCACGATCGTCCGCTACCGCAACTGCGGCGAGAAGGAGCTTTCGCTCCTGGTCCGCCCGCTGCTCCGGTTCCGCGGGGCGACCGAGCTCCGATCGGAGACCGACGAGATCGATGACGCCGTCGAGATCCGCGGAGAGCTCTCGTGGCTGCGACCCGCTGCGTTCCTTCCGAAGCTCTTTCTGCGCGCCGTCGGCGCCGAGACGCAGGCCGACCCGCACTGGTACCGCCATTTCATCTACGAGGCGGAGCGCGCGCCGGGAGAGGCCGCGCCGATGGAGGACCTGTGGAGCCCGGTCCGCTGGACGTGGACGCTCCCTCCGGGCTGCGAGGCATGGGTCCTGTTCTCCCGTGAAGAGATCGCAGGCGACCCGAGGCCGCTTTATCGCGGCGAGCGGGAGCGCCGGGCAGGCTATTCGCCGCTCGGCGACACGTCTTTCGACGAGCTCTCGCGGCGCGCCGAGGTCTTCTTGACCGAGGACCGGGAAGGCTCGATCCTCGCGGGGTTCCCCCTGCTTTCGGATCAAGGTCGCGACGCGATGGTCGCCGCGGCCGGGATTGCGATCGCCACCGGGAAATTCGGCGCCGTCGCGCGCGTTCTCAATGCTTTCGCCTCGATGCGCCGCGAGGGCCTCATTCCGGCGCGCTTCGATCCGGAGAAGGGGCAGCCCGAATACGACTCCGTCGACGCCCCCCTCTGGCTGATCCTCGCCATCGAGTGGTTCGGCCGCTGGAGGAACAACCCGTCTCTCCCGCCCCCCCTGCTCGGAGCCGTGAGGTCGATCCTCTCTTCCCTGTCGCGGGGAACGCGCTTCGGAATCGGAGTCGCGGGTGACGGCCTGATCGTGGCGGATTCACCGCCGGGCAAACCGTTGACGTGGATGGACTCGGTCGTCGACGGCGTCGCCGTGACGCCGCGCGACGGGTGCTGCGTCGAGGTCAACGCCCTCTGGCATGCGGCCCTGAAGGCGGCGGCGCGTCTGGAGCGGCTCGCGAACGAGTCCGCCCGCGCACGCGAGCTCGAGGGGCAGGCGTGGCACCTCGCGCGGCGATTCAACGAGGCCTTCTGGTGCGCCGAGCGCGAGCACCTCTATGACGTGGTGGGGAACGGCCCTCCCGACGGAAGCCTGCGGCCCAACCAGATCTTCGCCGTTTCGCTGACGGAGGACCTCCTTCCACCCCACCGCGCGCGGTCCGTTTACTGGACGGTGAGACGCCGGCTGCTGACCCCCTACGGTCTGCGCACTCTGGACGCACGCGACCCTCGCTACCAGGGGACGTCCGGCAATTCTCCTCGCGACCATGCTCTGGCGGCGCACCAGGGCTCGGCGTGGCCGTGGCTTCTCGGCGCCTTCGCCGACGCCCACTTCCGCGTCAACCCGCGCTCGGACGAAACGATCCGCACGTTTCGAAACTGGCTGGCTCCGTTTCGGGCGCACATCCGCGAAGCCGGGCTCGGCTCGATTTCCGAGAGCTTCGACGGAGATCCGCCGCACACCCCACGAGGGGCATTTGCGCGCGCCACGAGCGTCGCGGAGGTCCTCCGGGCCGTCGCGGCGCACCTCGGCAGCGGGCTCGCGACTCCCGATCCGCCCGACGAGACCCGTTAGGCGCCCGCGTTTCCGTGAGCTCCTCGCGGCGTCCGGTCCTGCTCGTGATCTGCGACGGCTGGGGCGTCGCGCCGCCGTCGCCCGGCAACGCCATCACCCTCGCCCGCACTCCCGTTTTCGACCGCTGGATGAACGACGCGCCCGGCACCGTGCTCGAGGCTTCGGGCGAAGCCGTCGGGCTTCCTGCGGGCTTGATGGGAAACTCCGAGGTCGGGCACCTGAACCTCGGCGCCGGGAGAATGGTTCCGCAGGACCTCCTCCGCATCGACCTGACACTGCGAGACGGCTCCTTTTTCGAGAACCCGGCTCTCGCTCGCGCCGCCGACCACGCGCGGCGACCCGGCGCCTCGCTGCACCTGCTCGGACTCCTTTCCGACGGCGGGGTGCACTCGCACATCCGCCACCTCTTCGGGCTCCTCGAGCTCGCGCGGCGGCGGGGCGTGCCCCGCGTGTACGTCCACGCGTTCCTCGACGGCCGGGACACGCCTCCGCGATCGGCGCCCGTCTACGTCCGGGCGCTGCAGGAAGAGCTCGCAAGGATCGGCGGCGCGATCGCTTCGATCACCGGCCGTTTCTATGCGATGGACCGCGACAGCCGGTGGGAGAGGACCGCGCTCGCGTGGGCAGCCCTGCGCCGCGGCGAAGGACGCCGGGTCGAGACTGCGGAGGAGGGGCTCGCCGCCGCCGAGCGGGAAGGCGAGACCGACGAGTTCGTCAAGCCGACCGTCGTGGTGCCCTCCGGCGGAGAGCCCGTTCGGATCCGCGACGGGGACTCCGTCGTCTTCTTCAACTTCCGCGCGGACCGCGCGCGACAGCTCACCCGCGTCATGGCGCAGCCGGGGTTCGACGCTTTCGACCGCGGCGCAGCGCCCGACCTGAACCTCGTGACGTTCACGCAGTACCAGGCCGACCTTCCTGTTCCGGCGGCGTTTCCACCGGTCCTCCTGAAGCGGATCCTCGCGGAAGTCTGGGGAGAGAGAGGAATCCGCAACCTTCGCATCGCGGAAACGGAGAAGTACGCCCACGTCACGTACTTCTTCAACGGCGGCGTCGAGGCGCCCTACCCGGCCGAGGAGCGCATCCTCGTTCCCTCCTGGAGAGGCGGGGCGACGTACGACCTCCATCCGCAGATGAGCGCCTCGGAGATCACGGCGGAGGTGGAACGCGCTCTCTCCGCGGGCTCCCATCCGATGCTGGTCGTGAACTTCGCCAACGCCGACATGGTCGGGCACACGGGCATGCTGGCGCCGACGATCTCCGCGATCGAGACGCTCGACGCCTGCTTCGCGCGACTCGAGGCCGCGGCCACGCGCGCCGGCGCGATCCTGGCGATGACCGCCGACCACGGCAACGCCGAGCAGATGATCGACCCCGCGACCGGGCAACCCCACACCGCGCACACGGTGAATCCAGTTCCCTTCCTCCTGCTGGGCGGGGCGGCGGGACTGCGACTGCGGACGGGCGGCTCGCTCGGGGACGTCGGCCCGACTCTGCTCGCGCTTCAGGGGATCGAGCAGCCGCCGGAGATGACCGGCCGCAACCTCATCATCGAGGCGCCGCTGCGTTCCTCGCGATGAGCGCCCTGGCCGCCGCGGCGGCCGCCCTGCTCGCCGGAGAGGAAGAGCGGGACAGCATTTCCTGGAGCACGCGGTCCGCCTCGGCGGGACGGCCCTCGCTCGCCTCGAGGAGCGCCAGCCCGGTGTAGCCGTGCGGGTTCGCGGGAAAGTCCCGCGTCTCCGCCAGGAATGCCTCGCGAGCCTCGGCGGTTCGGCCCAGCCGCGCGAGCGCGTCGCCCTTCAGGAACTCCGCGTCCTCGAGGCGGGCCGTTCCGGCGGAAAGCTGTGTCGCCCGCTCCACCGCGGCGAGGCCGGCGGCGGCGTTTCCTCCCGCGAGCTCCGCGCGAGCGAGGAGCAGCCACGCGGCTCGCGATTCGGGGTTTCTCTCGATCGCGCGCCGGGCATGTCCGCGCGCCGTGGCCGCATCCCGGCGCGCGATCGCGACGGCAGCGAGGACCGCGGGCGCGTCCGCAGCGCCGAGCGCATCCGCGGCGGCGGCGAACGTGGACGCGCGGCCGGTGTCCCCCCGCTCGAGCGCGAGCTCCGCGAGAGCCAGCAAGACGTGCGGAGAGCGCGGCCATCGCCGGTCGACTTCCAGCAACTGGTCGAACGCCTCGTCACGCCGGCCGGCCCGGCGCAGCGCCGACGCGAGCGACTCGCGGGGATCGCGCATGCCCGGGTTGTCCCGCACGATGCCCGAGAGGAGCGCGATCCCCTCCTGCTGTTTTCCGGAGGCGAGCGCCCGGCCGGCCTCGCGGAGCGCCTCGATCACTCGAATGCCGTCGCGGGGATCGCCGAGAGAGCCCTCCTGCGGCGGCGAGTTCCCGCCGACGTAACCGAGCGAGGCCAGCTTGCGCACCGTTTCGGGGTCGCTCGCGCCGGGAGGGCTCATCGGCCGGTTCATGGACGCGAGTGCCGCAGCGAGCTCCCTCAGCGCCGCGGGCGGCGGGCGCGTCGTTCCGAGGTCGCGGCGTTCCCCTGGATCCGTTTTCCAGTCGTAGAGCTGGGGGCGGGGCCCGGCGATGTAATGGCTCCCGCCGTCGGTCAATGACGCGAGATCGCTCCATCCGAAGTGCAGGCGCGGAAAGAGGGTCTCCGAGTAGACGCGGCGCGAAGAAGCCGCGGCCGTCGTGCCCGCGGGCCAGAGCGCGACTCCCGTCATTCCCGCGGGTGCGGCGCCGCCGAGCAGGGAGAGCACCGTCGGGAGCACGTCGGCGAGGCCGACCGGAGCGGAAACACGCCGGCCGCGTTCTCTGGATCGCGGCAATTTCACGACGAGCGGCACGCGGATCGCTTCCCGGTAGAGAAAGATCCCGTGCTCGGCTTCTCCATGGTCGTTCAAACCCTCGCCATGGTCGGACAGCAGGACGACGATGGAGCGGTCGTAGAGATCCTTCGAGCGCAGGAAGGAGAGGAACCGGCCCACGGCGGCGTCCGCGGCCGCGATCTCCCCGTCGTAGGGCCGCGAGGCGTAGCGGGAAGCGAACGGCTCCGGGGGCGAGTACGGCGCGTGCGGTTCGTAGAGGTGGAGAAACGCCAGCAGGGGCCTGCCGGACTCCACGGTCGCAATCCAGGTTTCGAGGCGCTTCTCGGTCTCGGCGCCGGCTCGTTGCACGTCCCCGAGCGCTTCGCCGGGGGAGGACGCTTCGAGACGGTCGTCCCAGAATTCGAACCCCGCCGCGATCCCCGTCGAGCGGTCCAGCACCGCGGAAGACACGGCTCCTCCCGTGGCATAGCCCTGCGACCTCAGCAGCGCGGCGAGCGTGGGGATCGAGTCGGGGAGCCGGTATCCCAGATTGTCGCGGACTCCGTTCTCGAACGGAAGGCGGCCGGTGAAGATCGTCGCGTGAGACGGGAGCGTCAGCGGAACGTGCGAGAGGGCGTTCTCGAAAAGGATCCCGTCCTTCAAGAGCGCGTCGATGGCGGGCGTTTCCGCGCCTGCGCCTCCCCATGCGGCCAGGTGATCCGCTCGGAGAGTGTCGATCGAGACGAGAAAAACGGGAGCGCCGGGAAAGGCGCTGGTCGCACCCCTGCCGCACGACAGGGCGCCCGCCGCCCAGGCGAGCGCCGAAAGAGCGAGGAGCGCGGCGAGCGGCCGCGATCGGGTCAAGGAGCTAGAACACGTCGAACGGGAAGGAGCTTTCGGAGCTCTTTCCAGTCTTCGGATCGAGGAGACGGACCGCGAGCGCGTAGCGTCCGGGGTCGAGTCCGGAGGGGCGGAACTGGAGGAGCAGCTTGCGCTCCCCTTCGTGCTCCTGGTCCGAAGACCGGATCAGCTTCAGGTCGACCTTTCCGTGCGCCTTCCCGTCCACTCCGAGTGCCCTTCCCGCGTACGTGATCGTGGACGCTTCCGAAGGGAAGTTGTACGCGATCAGACAGACCTGCGCCGCTTCGCCGCTGTGCAGCGACGCGAGCGCGGCAGGCACGAACGACTCTCCTCCGATGGCGAACGGGTACTCGGCCTTCGGATCCTCGTTCTGCCGCGGCTTCGCCTTGACCATCACCCACGTGCGGCCTTCAGCGACGAAGATGGGAGGCGTCGCGAAAGGGGCGCCTTTCGCGTCGGGGACCCGGACCGGCGTGACCGTCAGGCCCGTGCGGTCCGTCTCGTTGTCCCGCACGAGCGTCCGCAGCGAGTAGTCGCCGGGCGGGAGGTTCAGCTGCCCGTAGAACTTCACCCCGGCCTGCTTCAGCTTCTCTCCGATCTTCGCGAGCTCGAGCCCGATCGGCTGGTAGATGTAGTCGCGGGTCGCTCCCGCCGAATCGACGGCATACACGTAAACGTCCAGGTTCATCACGGGGTCTTTGTGCTTTGCCAGGAGCCGGTCCGCCGGAATCTCCACGATGACGGGCACCCGAGCGAGGCCGGAGGGCGCCGGGAACGCCGCCGCGAAGACCCACGCGGGGATCTCCGTCTGAGGTACGGCGGCCGCGATCGCGGACGACGCGGCGAGCTTGCGCTCGAGCGGCGTGATCTGGTCGCGCTTTTTGGGCTCGTAGTAGCCCGTCCGCGCGGAAACCCGGTACGACGGGTTCTTCACCTTCACCTTGAGCTCGTGAAATTTCCCGTTCTCCGGGATTCGCACCGGCTGGAACGCGAGGAGGTAGATCAACCCGGTGCGGTCCAGGAGCTTGTCGAACGAGGGTCCGAGGTCGTTGGCGTTCTTCAGGAACTCGCCGCCGGTCTCCTTCGCCATGTAGAAGAGGGAGTCCTGGCCGTTCACTGGCGCATCGACCGCGGAGACGTCGGATCCCGCGCGGAGCCCGCCGATGTCGATCGAGTGGATGACGCAGTCCGACCGGTTGAAGAACGCGAGAGCCTTCTCCATCAGGTTCTGGAGGTTGGAATTCCCCCAGCGCGAGTCGGAGTCGATCTTCCAGGACTGACCCGTGATCGCCCAGTTCGCTTCCTTCGCGCCGCCGCCGTCCGCGGTCGAGCCCGACAGCTCGCGGCTGTCGAATCCCTCCGACATGTACAGGATGTGCTTGCGCCCGGGGACTTCATTCAGGGCGATCGCCGTCTGTTCGAACGACCTCAGCAGCCTCGAGACGCGGTCGCGGTAGATCGCGCGGAAGGATCGGGCGCGATTGACCTCGAGGGCCTCGAGGACGTCGGCGAACGCGGCGTCCGCACCGCTCGTCTGGACGGCGTTGGCGCCCGTGATCGACTGGAAGCCCTGAGCGTTGCTCTGGCTCGGCGGCACGATCGTGAAACCGAGTGGGTCCGGCGTCCGGTCTGCGAGGGTCGAGATTCCGAGCGTGTCGATCGCGGCGGCGAGCTGCGTCCGGTCGCGGGTGAACGTCACGAGCAGCCTCATCCCCTGCTCGACCGAGAAGGTCGCGACGGCCGCCATGTCGAGGTCTTTCATCCGGGTGACGACGAAGTCGCGCGCTGCACGGCGCGCGTTCACGATCGCTTTCGGCGTTCCGAAAGAGAGGTCGAAGACGAAGAGGAAGTGGCGGCGCGCAGCTGGGTTCACGGGATCTTCCGAGGGGCGGGCGGCGAGAGGCTTTCTCTGGTCCAGGATCTCGAACCCGGTGACCGGCTGCTTCTTGCCGTCGTCGAAGACCTCGAAGTCGTCGGCGGTGAGGTTCTCGACGGGGTTCCCCGCCTTGTCGATCACGTTGACGGGCACCTCGACGACGGTGACGCGGGCTTCCTCGCGCACGGTCGGGGCGTCGGGCTTCTTCTTGTCCGCCCCACCCAGGGAGGGAGCGAGGAGCGCACCGGAAAGAAGAAAGACGGCGAGCGACCTCGGGTGTGACGACATGGCGTTCCTCCTGGGAACCGCTATCTTCTCGCCGGATATCGGCCCGAGCAACCGATTTGAGCCCTATCGCCTCATTGCGGACAGAAGGCGCCTGGACTCCTCGAGCTCCGGCTGGAACGCCCTCGGGGGCGCCTCGGCGACAAAGCGTCTCAGTGCCGCCGCTGCCCCGGGCATGTCGCCGCTTCTTCCAGCCGCGATTCCCAGGTTGAAGAGAGCGCGGTAGCGGCGCGGGTCCAGATCGACGGCCTTTGACCACGCCGCGCGGGCGCCGGCGGCGTCTCCCGCCTCCGCCCTTGCCTGGCCGAGCGCCTCCCACGCTCCCGCTGCCGAGGGTTCCAGCGTCACCGCCTGCTCGA
>DASQJK010000248.1:0-5957 GCA_035631095.1 Thermoanaerobaculia bacterium | reverse complement strand
GGCGGCGCGTCAGCTCGACAAGGGGGCGCCAAACCGTGCTCGTCAGGTTCCTGCGGATCAGGAAGCGCCAGAAACGATTCGAGCGCTTGTAGAGGTACGACATCGCGAGGTACGGCGCGACGGCGTGCCAGTCAGACGACGGACGGCGTCGCCAGATCGATGCGTGCGAGAAGAGCCGCTGGTAGAGCCAGGCGTAACCCTGCGCGAGCTCGTCTTCCGTCATCCGGCTCGGGCGGAAGACGACGTGCGCCGTGTCGTAGAGGCTCCAGTTCCGGTGCAGCAGCCGGCCCTCTTCCTCGAACTGCCGGAACAGCGGCGTGCCCGGGTAAGGCGTCAGGATGTGGAATGTCGCGCATTCGAGCCGGTTCTCCTCGATCCACTGCGCCGTCTTCACGAAGACGTCGCGGCGGTCCTGGTCGAAGCCTAGGACGAAGCTGCCGTTCACCTGGATCCCGTGGTCGTGCAGCATGGCGACGCGCCGCGCGTAATCCTCCGTCCGCGGCGTGCGCTTGCGGGCCTCCTTCAGGTTCTCGTCGGAGAGCGATTCGAAACCGATGAAGACTCCGGTGCAGCCGGCGAGCGCCATCTCCCGGACGAGAGACGGGTCGTCCGTAACGTCGATGGTGAGCGCCGCGCTCCAGATCTTCTCGAGCGGCGCGAGCGCGCGGCACAGCCGGCGCAGGTAGTCCGGCTTCGACCCGAGGTTGTTGTCGACGAAGACGGCGTACGGCTGGTCGTCGGCGAGGAATTCGGACGTGACCTGTTCGACGTCCCGCATTCGATACGGCATCCGGAGGCCCTCGGTCGCGAGATAACAGAACCCGCAGCGGTTGTGGCAGCCGCGCGTCGCGATCAGGCTCGAGGTGGTGAGAAAGCTCCGGCGCGGGAGGAGGTCCCGCCGAGGCGCGGGGTCGTCGCGATAGGCGTTCTCGTACGTAGCGCGGTAGACGGGCTGGAGCCGGTCGTTGTCGATGTCCTCGAGGATCAGGGGCCACAGCTGGACGCCGTCTCCGATGGCGAGCGCATCGGCATGCGGAGCCGCCTCGTCGGGACAGGAGAGCACGTGCAGTCCGCCCAGGATCACGCGCGCGCCGCAGGCGCGATACCAGGCGGCGAGCGCATAAGCGCGCGCAGCGAACGTCAGGTGGACGCTGATGCCGACGACCTCGGGCGTCGGGTCCGCCGGCGGCGGTCCCTGGAGGAGGTTCTCGTCCCAGTACTTGACCGTCCATCCCGGCGGCGTGGCGCCCGCGATGCTCGTCAGCGCCAGTGTGGGAGTCAGGACGTGTTTTCCGAAGCTTGCGTGAGGATCCTTCGGGTAGAACGGATTGATAAGCAGGGCGAGGCGCTTCTTGACGGGAGCCGCGGGCAGGTCCGGATCAAGACGCGGCGCAGTGCGCATGTCTTCGGGGAGCCACGCCCGGCGGGGCTTCTTCCGAAAAGGCTCGTCCGGGTCGAGGAACAGAGAACGGAACTTCATGCCCGCCCCCGCGAAGGAACCTCGGCTGGGAGACCTCCGAAGCGGCGTTGCCGCGTATGGAATTCCGCGACGGCCGCTTCGAGATCCGCTTCCTCAAAGTCGGGCCACATCCGAGGGAGAAAACAGAGCTCGGCGTAGGCGCTCTCCCAGAGCAAAAAATCGCTCAGCCGAAGCTCGCCGCCGGTGCGGACCAGCAGGTCGACGTCGGGGCCGATGTTCTCGCGGAGTATCGCCTCCCGGGCGGAATAGTCGATCGCGATCCGCAGGTGAAGGCGCGAGCACGAGGCCGTCGCGGCCTCGCATCCCTCGACGGCCAGGACCAGGCTCCTCGGCAACCGGTCGCGCCTTCCGATCACCGACAGGCGGACTCCGCTGCGCTTGAGCTCCGCCTGCTCCGACCGAAGGTAACCCCCGAAGAGACCGAGAAGCGTCCCGACTTCGAGCTCCGGCCGTTTCCAGTTGTCCGAAGAAAACGCGAAGAGAGTGAGCGTCGTGATTCCGAGAGACGGCGCGGCGCGCACGGTGCGCCGGACCGCATCCGCGCCTCGCCGGTGCCCCTCGACCCGCTTCAACCCGCGGGCGGTCGCCCAGCGCCCGTTGCCGTCCATCACTATCGCGACATGGAAGAAAGAACGGGCGTCCATCGGGTGAAGGTTCGTCATGGAAAGAAGGCTAGCCGCCGACTGACTATCTCGTCAAGTACTTTTTAGTATAAAGTTATTCGCTGACCCCCTCACCCAACCTTTCCGCCGCGCGCGGGGGAAAAGGAGCAAGGCTCGAGTTCGCCTCAGTGGGACAAAAGCCCGCCGCGTGAGGAGTCTGCCGACGAAGGAGGGAGGAGCCTCACGCGGCGGTCGGCGGAGCGGAGCGAGGGATTCGGCGCACGGTCGAAGCGCGCATCCGCGCGAGCCGGGCGCCGGCGGCCGAAGGCCGCTTTCCCTCCCTTCGCGCAGCCGACGTGTCTGGCTTGCCACCGTGCTCGTGTAATTCACCGGCACTGACCGGGCGATCCTCTCTTTTTCCTATGTGACCAAACTGCCTAGGCTCGAACGTTCCCCAGGCCCTTTCGAACCAGCGTCGCACAAAAGCCGTTCGCCTCCCTCGATCACCGATCGGAAATAGAATTCTCGCAACTTGCGATTGAGACCGGGTTCCCGGCTCGGCCCCTACGAGATCGTCGCGCCGATCGGTGCGGGTGGGATGGGAGAAGTGTACCGGGCGAGAGATACGCGGCTCGGTCGGGATGTCGCAATCAAGGTGCTGTTAGAACACCTCTCCTCACCCGAAGGGCGTGCGCGGTTCGAACGCGAGGCGCAGGCGATCTCCCAGCTTTCGCATCCCCATATCTGCGCGCTCCACGACGTCGGTAACCAGGATGGGACCGAGTACCTCGTCATGGAATATCTCGAAGGGGAAACGCTCGCCGCGCGTCTGGCGAGAGGGCCGTTACCGCTGGACAAGACACTTCGCTACGGGATCGAGATTGCGGGGGCGCTCGACCGGGCACACCGTCGTGGAATCGTGCATCGCGATCTCAAACCGTCCAACGTCATGCTCACCAAGTCGGGCGTGAAGCTGCTCGACTTCGGTCTGGCCAAGCTGGCGGCCCCGTCCGTGGCCGGCGGTGTCACCGGCGTTTCCATTCCGACGATACCTTCGAACCTGACGGAGGAGGGGACGATTCTGGGAACGTTCCAGTACCTGGCACCGGAGCAGTTGGAGGGGAAGCAGGCGGACACTCGAACGGATATCTTCGCGTTCGGTGCGGTGCTTTACGAGATGGCAACGGGCGAAAAGGCCTTCGCCGGGACGAGCCACGCATCGCTGATCTCAGCCATCATGTCCAGCGAGCCTCCGCCCATCACGCAGCATTCTCCGTTGGCTCCCGCGGCACTGGATCGGATAGTCCGGGTCTCGCTCGCCAAGGATCCTGATGATCGTTGGCAGAGTGCCCATGACATCGGAAGCGAGCTCGGTTGGATCGCCGAGGGCGGGTCCGCGATCGGCCTTGCGGCGCCCGCCCCTCCCCCGAGAACGAGGCGCGAGCGCCTGGCCTGGGCGGCGGCAGCCGTTGCCACGCTGGCCGCACTCGCCCTGGCCATGGTGCTTCTAGCGCGACCGCGCGAGGCACTCCGCATGGTGCAGGCCTCGATCGCTCCTCCCGAGAAATCGTCTTTCGTTTTCGACGCGGGGCCGATGGCGCTCTCGGCAGACGGCCGCCGACTCGCGTTTCTGGCCCCGAACGCGGAGAAGCAGAATCTGCTGTGGGTGCGGCGGTTGAACGGGATGGCGGCTCAGCCTCTCGCCGGCACGGAGGGCGCGAGCTACCCCTTCTGGTCTCCCGACGGCCGCTTCCTGGGCTTCTTTGCGGGAGGGAAGCTCAAGAAGATCGATATCTCAGGAGGTCCACCGCAAGTCCTTTGTGATTCTCCTGAGAGCCGCGGGGGGACCTGGAGCCCGGAAGGCGTAATCCTGTTTTCTCCCTCAGCGCGGGATGCCCTCCTGCGAATCTCCTCGTCGGGCGGCGTCCCGGCGCCGGCGACCGAGCTCGATGTGTCATCGCGAGAATTCAGTCACCGTTTCCCCTTCTTCCTGCCGGACGGCCGGCACTTTATCTATCTGTCTCAGGCGGTCGGGACCGTTCCGGGCAGCGGGCGAGAGGTCCTCATCGGTTCGCTCGACGACTAGAAAGAACGCCGTCGTCTACTGCGCGTCAATTCAAACGTGGTCTTCGCGCCCTCCGCTGCTGGAGCGTCCAGCGGTCACGTTCTTTTCTCGCGCGAGAGAACTCTGTTTGCTCAGCCGTTCGACGCGAGACGTCTTCGTCTCTCCGGCGAAGCCGTACCGGTCGGAGAACAGGTGCAGTACTTCGCAAATCTAGCGCTTGCGGTTTTCTCCGCTTCGGACAATGGAGTCCTCGCCTACGAGGCGGGCGGCGCCCGGAGCATTTCTCAGCTGGTCTGGCTCGACCGCTCGGGCAAACAGCTCGAGGCACTCGGTCCGCCGGGCGACTACCTGGAACCGCGAATTTCCGGCGATGGCCGGCGCGTCGCTATGGATATCCGAGACCTGCGGACCGGCAAGGCGGACATCTGGATCTACGATCTCACGCGACGCGTTTCGACCCGCTTCACGTCCGAGCCGCCCGACAACGTCTTTCCTGTCTGGTCCCCGGACGGCAGCCGCGTCGTCTTCGCGTCGAATCGGAAGGGATCAGACGATCTGTATCAGAAGGTCTCGTCCGGAACGGGAAACGACGAGGAGTTCCTGGTTCAGGAGCGTCGTCTGCTGGTTCCCACAGACTGGTCCTCCGACGGCCGGTTCGTCGTTTACAACGTGAGCGACGTCAAAACGAAGAGAGGCTGGGACCTCGGGATTTACTCGGTGGCGGATAAGAAGTCTTCCGCCTTCCTTTCGACGCCGTCGAGCGAGGCGAACGGCCGCTTCTCGCCCGACGTACGCTGGCTGGCCTACACCTCCGACGACTCGGGCAGGAATGAGGTCTACGTCCAGCCGTTTCCGGCCACCGGCGGGAAGTGGCAGATCTCGACGGCTGGAGGCGGGCAGCCTGTCTGGAATCGGAACGGAAAAGAAATCTTCTACGTGTCTGCCGACAACAAGCTGATGGTGGTCGATGTCAAGGCCGATCCGGGTTTCGAGGCGGGCACGCCGAGAGCGCTTTTCGACGTCCGCCTGAAGAGCGGTACCGGCTGGAAATACGACATTTCTCCCGACGGGCAACGTTTCCTGGCCAACATTGCCGTGGAGGAAGTCAAAGCCAACCTGATCACGCTCGTGCTGAACTGGGCAGCGGAGATCAAGTAGCGGTGGCGCAGAAGAAGCTTGGGGTAGACGTTCTCCAACCACTTCCCCGCAGGAATGCAGCGTTGACCCCACGCTTCCCCTCTCTCGCGATTTCTCGAGCTGAATGCCTCGGCCCTTATCGCGGCCCTCTTCCCCGGCGCGCGGGAAAGCGTGGCTTGTCCGCCGAACTCTCTCAATAGCCCGCCGCGTGAGGAGTCTCCCGACGAAGGAGGGAAGAGCCTCACGCGGCGGTCGGCGGAGCGGAGCGAGGGATTCGGCGCACGATCGAAACGCGCATCCGCGCGAGCCGGGCGCCGGCCGCCGAAGGCGGCATTCCCTCGCTGCGCGCAGCCGACGTGCTTGGCTGGGAGGCAGGGACTCGAACCCCGATTCACTGGTCCAGAGCCAGTTGTCCTACCATTGAACGACCTCCCAGTCGCTCGAGGGAGTGCGGATTATTCCGGAAGCGGACAGCCCCGTCAAACCGAGACAACCGCACGGACGATAGACTTCCCGCCGTGCCGGATCCTGCGCGCCTCGCCTCTCGCACCTGCGTTCCCTGCCGCGGAGGTGTCGACCCGCTCTCCGCAGCCGCAGCGGACGAGCTGCGTGCGGAAACTCCCGAATGGTCGCTTGCCGAAGGCGGAACGCGGCTGACTCGGCGCTTCGAGTT
>DASQJK010000247.1:0-16834 GCA_035631095.1 Thermoanaerobaculia bacterium | reverse complement strand
ACGGCGATTGCGGGAACGCGGTCCATGAGCTCGTCCGTCGACTTCGGCGGCTCGATGAGGACGGGAAGGACTCCCCACACGAGCGACAACCCCAGACACGTCTCGGTGAGCGGCGTCAGGGCCAGGATCGGCTGCCGGGGCCGGTGCCTGGCGACGAGCCGCGCCGCCGAGCCGGACTGCGTGCACACCACGATGGCGGCCGCACCCATGTCGTCCGCGAGCGTGCACGCGGCGTCGGCGACCGACTCCTGGAGCGACTGCACGCCTTCCTCCGAGATTCGCTCGCGCCAGACGTCGTACGGAAACGCGGTCTCGGCGTCCTGGGCGATGCGCACCATCATGTCCAAAGACTCGACCGGGTAGCGGCCGCTCGCGGTCTCCTCCGACAGCATCACCGCGTCGGTGCCGTCCAGGATCGCGTTTGCGACGTCCGCAGCCTCCGCTCGGGTCGGCCGGGGACAGTCCACCATCGATCGGAGCATCTGCGTGGCCGTGATCACCGGCTTGCCGGAGCGGTTCGCCTTCGCGATGAGCATCTTCTGGAGAAGCGGGACGTGCTGGAGCGGCGTCTCTACTCCGAGGTCTCCGCGCGCGACCATGATCCCGTCGGCGGCCGCGAGGATGTCGTCGATGTTCGTGAGCGCCTCGTGCTTCTCGATCTTGGCGATGAGAGGAATGGATGCTCCTCGGGACTCGATGAACCCGCGCGCGTCGGAGACGTTTTTCGCCTGCCGCACGAACGACAGGGCCACGAAATCGACCCTTTGCTCGATCCCGAAGGCGAGGTCCTTCTGGTCCTTCTCGGTGAGCGACGGCGCGTCGATCGAGCGAGTGGGGAGGTTGATTCCCTTGTGCGACGAGATCACGCCTCCCGAGACGACGCGGCACCGGATGTCCCTGGCGTTCGTATCGACGGCTTCGAGCTCGATGTCTCCGTCTGCGAGGAGGAGCTTGTCTCCCGGCCGCACGCTCTTCGGCAGGTCGGGATAGGCGATCGACGCCTCGTGCTCGTCGCCGGTGACGGGCCGGTTCGTGAGCGTGAACGACGCCCCGGGCTCGAGCCGCACGTTGCCGGCGGCGATGTCGCCCAGCCGGAGCTTGATGCCCGCCAGGTCCTGGAGGATCGACACGGCGCGGCCGGCGCGGCGCGAGATCTCGCGGATCGCAAGGATGTTGGCCGCGTGCTCCTCCTGCGTGCCGTGCGAGAAATTGAGCCGCGCGACGTCCATCCCCGCGCGGACGAGGGATTCGAGAGTCGCAGGGGAGTTCGACGCGGGCCCGATGGTGCAGACGATCTTCGCGCGGGGCATCGCCCGAATTGTGTCAAAAACGCCGCCTGCGCGAATCGGTTTAGAGTCTTCGGCGTGACGAAGCGTGTCCGTTCTTCCGCACTCGAGGTCCTTCACGACGGCAAGCATCTGCGCTTCGTGCGCCGCAACGGATGGGAGTTCGTCGAGCGGAAGAACGTCACGGGAATAGCCATCCTCGTCGCGATCACCGAGGAAGCGCGCGTGCTGTTCGTCGAACAGCATCGCGAGCCCGTGGGCGCGGACGTGCTCGAGCTCCCCGCGGGGCTCGCCGGTGACGAGGGCGAAGAAGACGCCCTGGAAGCGGCGAACCGCGAGCTCGAGGAGGAGACCGGCTATCGCGCGAAGGAAATCGAGATCCTCACGGAAGGCCCTCCGTCGCCCGGGCTGTCGGACGAGATCGTGACCTTCTATCTGGCGCGCCGCCTGACCCGGGTCGGAAAAGGGAGGCGTCGGCGAGGAGAACATCCGCGTGCACGAAATCGCTTTCGACACGGCCGTCCGCTGGCTTGAGGAGCGCCGCGCCGAGGGGCGCCTCGTCGACCCCAAAGTCTTCGGGGCGCTGGCGCTCGCGGCCCGGAGGATGGGCCAGAGCTTTTCGGGGTAGCCCGCCGCGGCGCTGGCGGGCGACTTGCTAGGGGCTGTTTCGACACTCACGAAAGGAGTTGGCATATGGACGATCCCAACAAGCCCGATTTCTCGGACGTCGTCTCGGGCAGCTCGTCGACGGCCCCCTCGCCGACGGGTTCCTCGACACAGCCGGCGGCTCAAGCCCGGACCTACGTGGTCCAGAGCGGAGACAGCCTTTCGAAAATCTCCAAGAAGTTCTACGGCGACGCGAACTCGTGGAAACGGATTTTCGAGGCGAACAAAGACGTCGTGAAGAACCCGGACCTGATCCAGCCCGGCTGGAAGCTCCGGATTCCCGAGTGATCGCGCGCGAGCGAGAAGGAGAGATGATGACGACACGCTTTCGGGCCGCATTCCTTGCGGCAGTCCTGATCCCGGCGATCGCGTTCACGGCGTGCAAGAAGGCGGAAACTCCGGCACCGACGCCCACCGCGGCCGCGGCCGAGCCGGCTCCCACCGCGGCCCCTGCTGCAGCGGTGAGCGTGACCGACTTGTCGCTCGGCAAGTCCGTCGGCGCGGACAAGAAGGTCCAGGCTCCGACCGACAACTTCAGCCCGAAGGACACGATCTTCGCGTCCGTCTCGACCGACGGCTCGGCGCCTTCCTCGGTCATCGCGGTCAAATGGACCTTCGGCGACAACCAGACGGTCAAGGAAGACTCCAAGTCGATCGCGCCGACCGGCCCCACGACGACGGAGTTCTCGATCCAGAAGCCCGGCGGGTGGCCGAAGGGAAACTACAAGGTCGAAGTGACGGTGGACGGCAAGGCCGGCCCCTCGAAAACCTTCAAAGTCCAGTAAGAGTCCCCTTCACCTCTCCCCCGGAAACGGGGGAGAGGCAGGGTGAGGGGGAACTCGTAAGCCGCCTTGAGAGGGCCGCGTCCGCCGGACGCGGCTATGAGTTGTCGGGCCGGCTAAAAGTGGTAGCCCATACGAGAATCGAACTCGTGTCGCGCCGCAAAGGCGCGCCGCGGCGAAGCCGCGCTTCAAAAGAAGCCGCCTTGAGACGCCTGCGTCCGCAGGACGCGGCTGTGAGTTGTCGGGCCGGCTAAAAGTGGTAGCCCATACGAGAATCGAACTCGTGTCGCGCCGCAACGGCGCGCCGCAGCGAAGCCGCGCTTCAAAGGAAGCCGCCTTGAGAGGGCTGCGTCCGCAGGACGCGGCATTGACTTGTTGGTGGGTTGAAAGTGGTAGCCCATACGAGAATCGAACTCGTATTTCGGCCTTGAGAGGGCCGCGTCCTAACCGTTAGACGAATGGGCCTTAACGGGGGCGGAAAAGTAGCACAGGCTGTGAACGCCGGACAAGGTCTTACCCGCGCCCCGTTTCCTGATCCAGGACCCCCGTGGCCCGCTCCTGGATCGCGGCGGCTTCCTCGTGGGAGTTTCCGATCGCCGTCAGGCCGACTTTTCCGAACTGAGAAAGCGCTCCGATCATGTGGAAGAGGGCGCCGCTTTCCGATCCATGGTCGTAGTGGAGGCGGTTGGCCGTCGTGATCTCGATCAGGTCTTCCGCATTCAGGCCGCGGTAGGCATCCGAGCGCAGATTGTCGGTGTTCATGTAGTACTTGGGGATCCCGCGCTGCGACAGGAACAACCCCGACGGGGCGTCGAGCCGGCCTCCCGTAAGGAACTGAAGCGCCAGGAACGGGTGCGTCGTCCCTCCCATCCGCAGGTTGATCTCGATCGCGTTCAGGTCCCAGGGTTCCCCGGGGCTCGCGCGGGTCGCGAGGAAGTCCACGCCGAAGCGGCTCACGACACCCCGGGCGGCGAGCGCGCTCCCGACTCGCATCGCCGCTTCCTGAACGGCGATGCGGTAGTCGTCGTGGGCGGGAAACCGGCACCCGAGATACGTCTGCCCCGTCGGTCCGCCCATCACCTGATCGTGGGTCGAGAGGAGGAAGACCTCACCCTTGGGGTCTATGCGAAGCTGCGCGCTCGGCGCGCGGGTCTCGACTCCGTCGATGAATTCCTCGACGACGCCGCCCATCCTCTCCATCTTTCCGAGAAACGGCTCCAGGCGCTCCGTGTCGTCGGAAAAAGCGATGCGGGGCAGCGCCTGGGCGATTGCGTCGGGACTCTCGACTTGCGGATACGTAAAGAGCGCGTTTCCCGATCCGGAGAATCCCTCGTCGAGCTTCACGACCGCGCGCGTGATCCCCGGCCGTTGCCGCCGGAGCGCGCCGAGCGCCTGTGCAACGTCATCCGCCGAGCGGACATCTTCTCGTCCCGCCGGAAGCCGGACGCCGGCCTCGCGAAAGACCTTGCGGCTCCCCGACTTGCTACCGAGCGGCTGAAGAGCGGGATCGACGCCGTTCAAGGGGATGTCGAGGAGAACGGAGAGGCGCCGCTCGAGGTCCGTGGAATTGAAGACGGTCATGTACGCCCTGGACGGGTCGGAGATGCCGTAACGGATCCGCTGGATCAGCCGGGGGCGCTCCAGAATCTTCTGCGTCAGCGACCGGGGAGACGCGTCGTACGCGCAGAGGAGCGTGAGGCGGGAGCGCGCGTGGCTCGCCGGGATTCCCTGCAGCAGCTGGAAGTAGTACTCGAGGATGACGGGGTGAACCGGCTGCGACGTGACGTAGACCATGTGAGCGCGGGGATTGCGAAGGCGCACGAGCAAAAAGAGCAGCCGCTCTTCGTAGAACGTGGCGCCTTCGAGCTTCGTGAGCTCGCTCTCGTCGAGTGTCATCGACGGGATTACGACGGAGGTGTAGGGCTCCTCCGCCCGCGCGGAAACGGCGTTCCATACCGCGGAGAGCCGCGGCTTCAGGCGCTCAAAAGCCTCGAGCTCCTGCCGCAGAGTGAGTTCCGAGGCGAAAGGCGGTTTGGGGATCACGTCGGCCCGGGCGGATGTTAGTCGCGGCCCCCTTCTTCCGCCACCGCAATTCGGATCAGTGTCGAGCGGGTCACTTTCTCGCTTTGCCGAGGTATTTCACCGCGCTGTCCCGGTAGGGCTTGTTCTCCTCCGGAGTGGCATCGCTCGCGAGGAGCGTCGCGGTGACGTGCGCCGTCTCGCCGACCTGGAGGGGCAGGACGGCGCCCTTCCGTTCGACGCCGTAATCGGCGAGCTTGACGTCGAAATCGGCGACCACTTTCAGGAGGTTGCCCGGCCGCAGCTGGCTGGCCGGAGTCCCTTTCGGCACGTACGTGACGCGCGCTTTCACATCCACCTTGTGGCTCGCCCCTTTTAGCTGGAACGTCCCCTCTCCGGAGAGATCGGCCGGCACGCCGGGCTCGAGCACCGCCGGCGAAGCGGACTTGATGCGGTCCAACGTCAGTACGGCCGTCGGCGTCTTGTCGGCGCCGAGCGCCTTCGCGACGTGCCCGTCGCGCAGGTCGATCCCCGTCCGGATGCCGGTGAGATCGACCTCGAACCGCGCCGTGGTCGAGGCGCCGGCGAGGTTCTTCGGATCGGCTTTGAGCTTTCCGGTGACCTGGTTGGTCGTTCCGACGATGTCTTCGAGCGGCGCCGTGGTTCGGAACTCGACCGTGTCGCGTCCCCACGCGTCGTCCACGGTGAACTCGCGCACTCCGGCGGCGGAGTCGGATTCGCCGGAAAGAGCATGCGGATGGATACGAGCCGGCGACGCGAGTGTGAGTCCGCATGCGATGACGAGAGCGATTGCGCGCGGGTGCCGTCGCGTCATGGGCTCCTCCTCTGTTGTTCGAAGCGTAGAGGCGGTGAGCGCGCCGGGCGTGTCAGGATTCGGTGAACAATGCCCGCGGCCGTTGCGCTGCGCCCACCCTTCGACGATGCTTGCGCCAATGAAAAACCCGGGCCGCGAGCGAGAGGGCTCTCGCTCGGGTCTCGTCGTCGCGCTTCTCCTGTCGAGCCTCGTCATGACCGGAGCGCTCGCCTGGCAGGCGCAGACCAGCACCGTGTACCACCGAGTCGCCGCGGAGAAGGTCCTGCGCGACTACGCCATGCTGACGGCGGACGAGTTCGCGCGGCGCACCGTGAACGAGCTCGGCTTTTACGGCTTCTACCCGCTGGTGACGGCGATCCGGCAGGAAGCGGCGAAGGGGCGGCTCCTGTCTCCCACCGACCTGAAGACGAGCGGCGACGAAAACATCCGTCCGGCCGGCGATCTCGTGCGGTCCACCTTTCGATACGAGAGGGCGTCCAAGCGCCTCGAGACGCTCGGCCCGGAGCCCACCGCTTCCGAACGCGACTGGATCGCCGCGCGCCTCGCTCCCGGCGCCGCGGCCGCGCCTCCCGAGCGGCGCTACCTGACCGCTCACGCGCTCGTCGGCGGCGCGGTCCATTCGATCGTGTACGGCTCGGCTGGACCCGGCTCCGCGGCTCCGCTGACGGGTTTCGAAGCGGATCCCGCCGCTCTCGCCGCCCGCTTTCGGAAAGTCGCCGCGCGCGGCCCGCTCTTCCCGGCCTCGCTCGTCCAGCGTGGGGTGCGCAACGACGCGCTTTTTCTGCAGGTGCTCGACCCCTCCGGGCGCGAGGTCTTCCGCTCCGGCGTTCCCCGGCAGCCCTATCTGGGGGTCACACGTCCCTTCGGCGAGGATTACAACGGCATCCTCTCGGGGTTCGTCATCCGCGCCGCCGTCGACCCCGCCGCGGCTCCTTCGCTCGTCATCGGGGGTCTTCCGCGGTCGCGCCTGCCGTTCCTCCTGGGAGCTCTCGCCGTGACGATGGGGTTGACGCTGACCGCGGTTCGCCAACTCCGCCGCGAGCGCGTGCTGACGGAAATGCGGTCGGACTTCGTGTCGCGCGTCTCGCACGAGCTGCGAACCCCCCTGACGCAGATCCGCATGTTTGCCGAGACCCTTCTCCTCAATCGGGTGCGTTCCGAGGACGAGCGCCGCCGATCGCTCGAGATCATCGACCGCGAGTCGCGCCGGTTGACGAACCTCGTCGAGAACGTGCTTCGGTTTTCGCGCGGCGAGCGGGGCGAGGACCGCGTGGAAGCCATGCCTCGCGACGTCGTGCCTCTCCTGCGCCAGCTGCTCGTGGACTTCGAGCCGCTCCTCTCGGGAAGGGCGAGCATCCGGACGTCGCTTCCCGACCGGGCGGTGGCGCTCGTCGACGAAGCCGCGTTTCGCCAGGTCCTGTTGAATCTCCTCGACAACGCCGTGAAGTACGGCCCGCCGGGTCAGGAGATCCGGGTCTCGATCGAGTCCGACAGCGGCGAGAAGGTGCGGATCGCGGTCGAGGATGGCGGGCCGGGGATTCCCGTCCGGGAGCGCGACCGGGTCTGGCGCCGCTTCTACCGTCTCGCGCGAGACCGTGAGTCGGCGGTCGCCGGCACCGGCATCGGCCTCGCCGTGGTCCGCGAGCTCACGCTGCTGCAGGGAGGCCGCGCGTACGTCGAAGAGGGCGCCGGCGGGGGAGCTCGGTTCGTCGTCGAGCTCGAGCCTGCACGGTTGGACGCGGGGCTGCCCGTATGACGAACATCCTCATCGTCGAGGACAACGAAGACCTCGCGTTCGGGCTGCGCAACAACCTGGAGATCGAGGGCTACAGCGTGAAGATCGCGGCGGACGGGGTCAAGGGGCTCGCGCGGATCCGCCAGTCGAGGCCCGATCTCGTCATTCTCGACCTCATGCTTCCGAACCTCGACGGCGTCCGGGTCCTGCGAGTGCTCGCCGAGAGCGGCCCCGACGTGCCCGTGCTGGTGCTGACGGCCCGCGGGGAAGAGACGGACAAGGTGCGCGCGCTGCGTCTCGGCGCCGACGACTACGTGACGAAGCCGTTCGGGCTGCTGGAGCTTCTCGCCCGCGTCGAGGCGATCCTGCGCCGGACCTCGGGGCGGCGCCCGGCCGGAGCCGCCGAGGAGGAGGTCTTCCGCTTCGGAGGGATCGAGGTCCGGCCCGGGCCACGCACGGTCAGCCGGGACGGCGCGCCGGTCGACCTCGCTCCCAAGGAGTTCGACCTGCTCCTCGCCCTGTGCCGGCGCGCCGGGAAGGTGGTCTCCCGCCTCGACCTGCTGAGGGACGTCTGGGGTTACTCCGACGCCGCCGTGACCCGGACGGTCGACACGCACGTGGGCGAGCTGCGCCGGAAGCTCGAGAAAGACGCCTCGGCGCCGCGGCACATCCTGACGGTGCGCAAGGCGGGGTACCGTCTCGAGCCCGGCGGTCCCTGACAGGTCTCTGACGTTGGCGGCCGCCGGCCGGTGCTACCCTGCAACGCAAATCAGGAGGACTTCGATGAAAAAGCCCGCCCACGGCGTTTCCTTCACGGCCGCCCTCACGGGAGCGCTGCTCCTCGTCCCCGTGCTCGCGGGCGCTTCCGGCTCGAGCCCGATGCGGATGCCTCCACCGCAGGCGCAGGCGAGCCCGGAGCAGGAGGCGGCGAGCCTCTACAACGACGGGATCTCCTACCGCGACAAGGCGGCGAAGCTCGAGAAGGAAGCCGCCGCGGAGCCCGACGCGCGGAAGGCGGAGAAACTGCTCGCCAAGGCGCGCGACCGCCACGAGTCGTCCATCAAGCCATTCCAGGCCGCTGTCAAGAAGAACCCCGCGATCTTCCAGGCGTGGGGGAGCCTCGGCTACGCGTACCGCAAAGTCGGCAACTACCCGGCGTCGCTCGACGCGTACGGGAAGGCTCTCGAGATCGAGCCCAACTACACGCCCGCGATCGAGTACCGCGCGGAGGCGTACCTCGCGTTGAACCGGCTGGACGAGGTCAAGACGGTCTACATCACTCTCTTCAACATGGATCGGCCGCGGGCGGACGAGCTCGGCGTCGCGATCGAGAAGTGGCTCGAGAAGCGCAAAACGGATCCGGCCGGCGTCGACCCGGCGGCGCTCGCGGAGTTCTCGAAGTGGCAGGAGGAGCGCAAGAAGCTCGCCTCGCAGACTTCGTCGCTCACCACCCGGCGCAACGAGACCTGGTAGAAGCCGAACGCGCAGCCTGAAGACTTCCCGGGCGTTTCTCTTCAGCGGCCTCGCCGCCCTCGTCTGCGGGACCGCGGGGTGGACCTGGAACCTCCCTCCAGGCTTTCCTGCCCCGCGGGTCCCGGCATCCAATCCGATGTCGGAGGAGAAGCGGGAGCTCGGCCGACGGCTCTTTTACGACACGCGCCTTTCGGGAAACGCGACGCAGTCCTGCGCCTCCTGCCATCAGCCCGCGCGCGCGTTCAGCGACGGCCGCGCGCGCGCGCTCGGATCGACCGGACAGATCCATCCCCGCAGTGCGATGAGCCTCGCCAACGTCGCGTATTCGGCGTCTCTCACGTGGGCGGATCCCGCCCGACGCAGTCTCGAGGGCCAGGCGAGCGTCCCGATGGAGAACGAGCATCCCGTCGAGATGGGGATGAAGGGAAGAGAGGGGGAAGTGCTCGCGCGTTTGCGAGCCGAGCCGATCTACCGCGAACTCTTCCGCCGCGCATTCCCCGGCGAGCGCGCGCCGATCTCGCTCTCGAACGCCCGCAAGGCGATCGCGTGTTTCGAGAGGACGATCCTCTCCGGCGACTCCGCTTACGACCGTTACGTCTGGAAAGACGACCGCTCGGGGATGTCGGAGTCCTCGCTGCGTGGAATGGCGCTCTTCTTTTCAGACCGCATGCGATGCAGCCGGTGCCACTCGGGGTTCACGTTCGCAGGTCCCTCGGTCTGGCGCGGAGGCGGCGCCGCGCGGCCGGCGTTCGCGAGCAACGGGCTCGCTATCGAACGCTCCGACCGCGGTCTCGCGAAAGCGACCGGGCGCTCCCGGGATTCCGGAAAGTTCCGTGTCCCGACGCTTCGCAATGTCGCACTCACCGGCCCCTACATGCACGACGGGCGGTTCGCGACACTCGAGGAAGTCATCGACCACTACGCGCGCGGAAGCGATCCGTCGAACCGGTCGGCGCTCGTTCCCGGGTTTGCGGCGACCGATGAAGAGAGGAAAGACCTCATCGCGTTTCTCCAGAGCCTGACGGACATGGAGTCGCTCTCCCGCGAGGATCTCTCCGATCCTTGGATCGCGAGGCGTTAAAGCGTCGGCAGTCGGGCGGCGGCACCCCGAGCGCGGGAGCGCTTCCAATTTGTGTCATCGGAAGGCGACGAAGCTGCGCTAAGTCGCGGAAAACACGCAGGCGACCTCGCTGGCTCGTTTGTCGCATTTACGTACAAACCGAAACCGAAAAATGAGCGAAAAGACCGTTCCCGCGGGGACCGTATACGGGGTCTGGGCGGACCAGTCGACTCTTCGCCGGGAGTCGCTCGGGCCGCTCTTCGGCCGCATCTCGATCGAGCTGAGGGGAGCGCTCTTGGACGACGCGTGGGCAAGCGCCTACCTTGCCGTCCGCCACGACGCGGAGCAGTTCGTCCGGTTCAATCTCGACATGAAGCTCGGACGCGTTTCCTTCACTTTCCGCGCGAGTGAGACCACGGACGAGATCCAGGAAGCCCTCGCGCTCCTGACCCTTCTCCTCGAGCTCGCGAACCTCCATGCGACGACCGCTGCGGCCGCCTCCGGCCAGGAGCAGCGCGGGGCCTGACGATGCGCGACATTCGCCCCACTCGACCCGGTTCCCGCCTGCCGCTTTCCGCGGCGGGCGAGGAGCTCATGGGGGTCGCGGAACGGGCAGGCCTCGACGCCTCCGGCCGGGACGAGCTTCGCGCGGCGATGTTCCACTGGTCGCACCGGTTTTTCCTCCGCATGGGCGCGAGTGAAAGCGCCGCGGAGGCGGAAGCGGCCGGCCTGGTGGCCCTGACCGTCGACTACCTGAGGCGGTACCTCAAGGGCGGATAGCCGGTCGCTAGTCGGTAGTCGCCAGTCGGTAGTCGCTAGTCAGTAGTCGGTCGTTACGAAGGTTCGCGCGCCGGCGCGGGCGACTTTCCCGGCGAATAGCGCACCCAGCGCAGGATCTCCGGGATCGTCGGCTTCTTGCCGTACATGAGGATGCCGACGCGGTAGATCCGCCCGGCGAACCACGCGAGCCCGACCGTCGTTCCGGTGACGAGCAGGACCGACGCGACGATCTGCCAGGCCGGCACCTGTCCGAGCGAGGTGCGCAGGAACATCATGAGAGGCGCCGTGAAGGGGAAGAGTGAGAAGAAGACGGCGATCCCGCCCGAAGGGTTGTTCATCACGGCGGGGTAGATCGCGACGGCCGAGATGATCATCGCCATGGGGATCATGGCGAGCTGCTGGGCCTCCTGGTCGGTGTTGAAGGGCGCGGCGATGGCCGTGTAGATGCTCGCGTAGAGGAAGTACCCGCAGAGGAAGAAGAGAATGAAAAACGCGAGCATCGACAGCGGGATCTTGGGGACCATGTCGGTCGTCGAAAACGTCGCGGCGATCGCCGGAAGTGAGAGATTCATCGCGACGAGCGACCACGCGAAGTACTGGGTCAGCCCGACGAGCCCGATGCCGATGATCTTGCCGAGCATGAGCTCGACGGGCCGGACCGACGCGATGACGATCTCGACGATGCGCGTGCTCTTTTCCTCGATGACTCCCCGCATCACCTGGTAGCCGTACATGAAGAACGTCGAGTACATGAGAAAGAAGAAGATGAGAGCGGCGACGATTCCGGCGCCCTTCTCCTCGGCGGTGCCGGACTCGGTCACCTTGAATGCCCGGAGGTCGATTCGCTTGTCGAGCTCGTTTCCGACCTCGGGGGGTAGACCGCGCGCGGCGATCTTTTCGCGGAGCAGGATGTGGTCGATCGCGCGCGCCAGCTGTGTCTGCGTGACGAATTCCGAAACGGACGTGGAGTAGTACTCGACCTCGTCCTTCGCCAGCATCTCCGGGTCGAGGATCAGGTACGCGTTGATCTTCTTGGCGAGGACTTCCTTGCGCAGCTCCTCTTTCGACTTTTCGATGTCACCCGCGGGACGCTGCTCGAGGACCCAGTGAATGGACCTTCCCTTGGGCGGCTGCTCCGGCGTGGACTCACGGACGACGGGCTCGGCGCGGGGAGCCCGCCCGCCCGACGCCTCCTGCCGCGCGAGCTCCTTCGCCAGGGGCGCAAAGAGGTGTCCCGTGCGGTCGATCACGACGACGCGGCGCTCGCCCCCGGACCGGCGCATCACGGCGACCTGGACGAAGAGCATCCCCAGGAACAGGAACGGGATCAGGAGAGTCGCGATCCAGAACGCTTTCGTGCGAATCCGCTCGATGTACTCGCGACGCACGACCGCGAAGACCTTCTTCCAGTTCATGGCTTCCTCATGCGATGTCGCGCGTTTCGATTCCGGCCTTCTGGACGGCGGCGAGGTAGATCTCGACGAGCTCGGGCTCGCGGTCCGAGAAGGACTCCACGTCGTAGCTCTCGAGCGCTTTGCGGAGAAAGTCCCGGCGGTTCGTCCCGGGCGTGAGCGAGATCACGTAGGCACCGTTGACCGCCTGGCAGGCCGCGACGCCCGGCAGCGCGGCGACCTGCGCCTGGGAGGCCTTGAGCGCGACCCGCATCTGACCCTCCGCCTGCTCGCGCTTCAGCTGCTGGAGGTTCCCCTGCAGGATCTTCTTCGAACGGACGATGAGGCAGATCTCGTCGCAGAGCTTTTCGGCCTGCTCGAGGACGTGCGTGGAGAAAACGATGGTCTTGCCCTTCGACCGGAATTCGCTCAGGTAGTCCTTCACGAGGGCCGTGTTGATGGGGTCGAGGCCGGAGAACACCTCGTCCAGGATGAGGACGTCCGGGTCGTGGACGATCGTGGCGATGAACTGGACCTTCTGCTGCATTCCCTTGGAGAGCTCCTCGACTTTCTTGTTGAGCCAGGGGCGCAGCTCCATCTTGTCGAGCCAGCCGTCGATGCGCTGGCGGGCGGTCTCGCGGGACACCTCCTTGATCGCCGCCAGAAAGTACAGGTGGTCGAGCACCTTCATCTTGCGGTAGAGGCCCCGCTCTTCCGGCAGGTACCCGATCCGGTTCTGGGCGTCGCGATCCATCGGCTTGCCGAGGACGCTGATCTCGCCCCGATCCGGCGCCGTGATGTTCATGATCATGCGGATCGTCGTCGTCTTGCCGGCGCCGTTCGGCCCGAGAAGTCCGAACACGATGCCCTTGGGGACAGTGAACGAAAGGTCGTCAACCGCGGGGAACTTCCCGAAGCTCTTCGAGACATGGCTCAGTTCGATGGCGTTGTCCATATTTGTCCCTGCGTAACTTACGGCTACATGGAAGCGGGGTTGCAGAGGGGAAGATAGCGTAGGCGCGCGACGTGTTGGCGGAGAGGGAGGGATTCGAACCCTCGGAACCCTTTCGGGCTCACCGGTTTTCGAGACCGGCCTGATCAACCACTCCAGCACCTCTCCGGGCGGTCGGGGGGCCGAATCCTAGCATCCCGTTTGGAGACGCCCTTCTCCCGGACTCTTCCGCCTTCTCCTCTCCCCGGGCACGGGGAGAGGTTGGGTGAGGGGCGCTCTACTCCCGGAGTCTCCCCGGATCAGGCACTGCCCACACGCCTTCGTGGTGCTCGTTTTCGGGCTTGCCCTCCCGCTTCGCGCGGAAGAACTGCTGGAGGAGTCCGGCGCACTCTTCCGCCAGCAACCCACCCGCAACCTCGCACCGGTGGTTCAGCCTCGGGTCCTGGGGGATGTTGCCGAGCGTTCCGCAGTAACCCGCCTTCGGGTCCGGTGGTCCGAACGCGATCCGGGCGATGCGGGCGTTGACCGCCGCTCCGGCGCACATCGCGCAGGGCTCGAGCGTGGCGTACAGGGTCGCGCCGTCGAGTCGCCAGGTCCCCGCGGCCGCGCCGGCCTCCCGCAGGGCCTCGATCTCGGCATGGTGCGTCGGGTCGGCCAGGTTCTCCCGCCGGTTGCGCCCGCGCCCGAGGATGTGTCCCTGCCGGACGACGACGGCGCCGATCGGGACCTCCTGTTCGGCGTAGGCAATGCGGGCGAAGGCGAGCGCCTCGCGCTGAAAGGTCTCGTCTTCCCGGCTGAAAGGGACCATCCGGGAAGAATAGACCGCCAGCCTAAGTTTCACAGCTGGAAGCGGATCAGCTCGGGCGGGGAGCCTTGAAAACGGCCACCTTTTCCATTAGCCTCCGCGGTTCCTGCGCCCATAGCTCAACTGGATAGAGCGTCTGACTACGGATCAGGAGGTTGGGGGTTCAAATCCTCCTGGGCGCACCACTTGCCTTGCCCGGCCCGGGCCTCCCGGAGTGAGAACTTTCGCCTCGCGCCACCGTAAAAAGCAGTACTTTGCTTTGAGAACTTCTTGATTTGCCTGAGGAGCGCCTGATGTCGAAGAAATGGAAAATCCTGATCGGAGTCGCGGTCGCGGCCATTCTCGGGGTCGTGCTCATGGGCTCGATCCGGAGCCGCGACAAGAACGTCGCCAAGGTGACCACGGCGAAGGTCGAAAAGGTCGATCTCGTCGCAAAGGTCACGGCCAACGGAAAGATCCAGGCGCAGAAAAAAGTCGATCTTTCCGCCCTCGTCATGGGTCAGATCGTCAACCTGGCGGTCAAGGAGGGTGATCAGGTCAGGAAGGGCCAGCTGCTCCTCCAGATCGACAAGGCGCAGCTCGCCGCCGGGGTGGCCGGCCGCGAGGCCAGCCTCGCCGCCATGCGCAACGACCTGCAGGCCGCGCGCTCCAACGCCGCGCAGGCGAAGAGCGATTACGAACGCGCCCGGCAGAATTTCAACGCCAAGATCCTTTCAGAGGCGGAGTTTCAGAAGACCAAGTCTCTCTGGGACGCCTCTCAGGCCAACGTCTCGGCGATCGAGGAACGGCTCCGGGAGACCGGGGCGAACCTCGCCGCGAGCCGCGACTCGCTGTCGAAGACGACCGTAGTGGCGCCGCTCGCCGGCGTCGTGACCGCCCTTCCGATCAAAGAGGGCGAGGTCACCGTGATCGGGACGATGAACAACGCGGGAACGCAGCTCCTGACCATCTCAGACATGTCCGAAGTCGAGGCCGTGATGATGGTGGACGAGACATCCGTCCCTCAGGTCAAGGTGGGGCAGACCGCGAACCTGAACATCGACGCCTATCCGGGCCGGACTTTCAAGGGCACTGTGACCGACGTGGGCTCCTCGCCCATCATGAAGAACGACCCCGACCTGCTGTCGCTCACGGCAAACTCGGAAGCGATCAACTTCAAGGTGCGCATCCGCGTGGATGATCCGCCGCCGACAATCCGCCCCGGCTTCTCCGTCACAGCGGACATCGTGACGGGCAAAAAAGAAGGCGCCACGGCGATTCCGATTCAGGCGCTCGTCGTCCGAGACGTCCCGAAGAAGAAAGACGAGAAGGCCAGGGCGTCCGCGGGCCGCCCGGCGACCGAAGAGGGCGTCTACCTCGTTCGGGCGGGCAAGCTCGGATTCTCCAAAGTCGAGACGGGCATCGCCGGCGAGCTGATGATCGAGGTCAAGAACGGCGTCAAGCCGGGCGACGAAATCGTCACCGGTCCGTTCAAGACGCTCCGTCAAGTCAAGGAAGGCGACAAGGTCATCGTCGAGAACGAGAAGGGTCCCGGAGAGGGCAAGGGCCCGAAACCGTCGTGAGGATCCCGGAGCTCTTCCGGGTCTCCTCGTCCGCGCTGACGCGCCACAAGCTTCGAGCGTTCCTGACGCTGCTCGGCGTCATCATCGGCGTCGCCACCGTCGTCGGTGTCGTCTCGGTGATCTCGGGCCTGAACTCCTACGTGAAGGACAAGGTGATCGGGTTGAACCCCGACATCGTGATCTTCACCAAGTACGGAATCATCATGAGCCGCGAAGAGTGGCTCATCGCGATGAAGCGCAAAGACATCACGCTCACGGACATGCAGATCGTTCGCAACGAGTGCCGTCTTTGCGCGCAGGTCGGCGGGCGCGGTGAGCGCAACCGGCCCGTCAAGTACGGGGACAAGAAGCTCTCGGACGTCAGCGTCCAGGGACATACCCCGAACATGGGCGAAGCCATGAAGTTCGACATCGCGACCGGCCGCTACTTCACCCAGGCCGAGTACGACACCGCGGCGTCGGTCGGCGTCATCGGCTGGGACGTGCAGGACCAGCTCTTCCCGAACCAGGACCCAATCGGGCGCGTGATGAAAGTCGCGGGCTATCCGGTCAAGGTGATCGGAACGCTCGCCAAGCAGGGCAACGTGATGGGGCAGAGCCAGGACAACGTGGTTTACATCCCGCTCACCGTCTTCAAGAACCACGTCGCGCCGACGTCCGACATCGGGATCTTCATCAAGCCGAAGAACGGCGTTGCGGGCGTCGCGGCGGTCACGGACGAGGTCCGTTCGATCCTTCGGGCGGTGCGTAAGACCAAGTTCAACAAGGACGACCCCTTCGGGCTCGTCACCGCGGAGCTGCTCCAGGATCTGTGGAAGAACATTTCCGCGGGCGCCTTCCTGCTCATGATCCTGATCTCGGGGATCTCCCTCGTCGTGGGCGCGATCGTGATCGCCAACATCATGTTCGTCTCGGTCGTCGAGCGCACCAAAGAGATCGGCGTGCGGCGCGCGCTCGGGGCGCGCAAGCGCGACATCCGCTGGCAGTTCCTCCTGGAGGCGGCGCTCCTGTCCGCAGTCGGGGGAGCGATCGGGGTGATGATCGGCGCCGGCATCGCCTTCGTCGTCAACTCCGTGTTTCCGGCTCAGGTGAAGCTCTCCTTCATCCTCATCGGGATCGGGGTAGCGACGGTGACGGGACTCCTCGCAGGATGGATCCCGTCCTCACAGGCGAGCAAGCTGCCGCCGGTCGAGGCGTTGAGGTACGAATGAAGCTGTCAGTCGTCCGCTGACAGCCGAGAGCTGACAGCGTTTCCATGTCTACGCTCTTCTCCCACCTCCGCCGCGGGTTCGGCGAGAACGTTCGATTCGCCTTGCTGGCGGTTCGCACGCATAAGCTCCGCGCGACGCTGACCGTTCTGGGGATCGTGGTGGGGGTCGCGACCGTGATCACGATGGTCTCGATCGTGACCGGGTTCAACAACAACATGATCCGCAACTTCCAAAGCTTCGGCGCGACCCTCGTGCAGTTCCAGAAGTACGAGGCGCG
>DASQJK010000246.1:0-6092 GCA_035631095.1 Thermoanaerobaculia bacterium | reverse complement strand
AGCCGGTTCGCGAAAATGTGGTCGGACGTTCTGAAGGTAGATACGCCCGAGGAGAATTCCCATTTCTTCCGGTCGGGTGGCGATTCGGTTCAAGCGTCGCGCCTCGTCGCCCGTGTTCGAAAGGATCTCCAGTTCGAGCTGCCGCTGCACAGCCTTTTCGAGACGCCGACATTCGCGGCACTTTGCGCCGAAATCGAGCATGGCCGCAGGGAACCCTCCGCCCATCCCGGACGGGGAGACGCCGGTCAAACGCGAGCGGTCTCCGCCGGCGGAGGCGCCCCGGCGGCAGCGTCGCCGACGGCTTTCCAGAAAAAGGAGACGGTAACGCCGCGAAAGGAGACCTCCGCGGGATCCCACTCGGATGCGGACGTGCGTTTCAGCCTTTTTTTCTTCTCGGCGGACGGTTCTGAAACCTCCGCAGACCGCTATCGACTGGTGCTGGAAGCCTCGCGATTCGCCGACAGGCATGGATACGCCGCGGTGTGGACTCCCGAGCGCCATTTTCATCCTTTCGGGGGGCCGTACCCGAATCCGGCGGTTCTTGGCGCGGCAATCGCGATGGTGACGGATCGGCTGCAGATCCGCGCCGCGAGTGTCGTGCTTCCCCTCCAGAATCCGATTCGCGTTGCAGAAGAATGGTCGGTCGTCGACAACCTCTCCCACGGCAGAGTGGGGGTTTCCTTCGCGTCGGGATGGCACGTCAACGATTTCGTGCTCTCCCCGGCAAATTACACCGAGCGCCGCCAGATCATGTTCGACGGAATGCAAACCGTCCGGGATCTCTGGGAAGGCCGGCCGATCGTTGCGAGAAACGGCTTAGGCAACGAAGTCTCCTTGAACGTTTTTCCGAAGCCGATCCAGCCTTCGCTTCCCGTCTGGTTGTCCTGTCAGTCGGAAGCCACGTTTCGAAAAGCCGGAGAGCTGGGCGTCAATGCCATCACGGCGATGTACACGATGACCCTCGCGGAGCTCGCGCAGAGGGTCTCCTCGTATCGCGAGGCTCGGGCTCGCGCCGGGCACGATCCGGCACTCGGTGAGGTCGCTGTCTGCCTTCATACATTCGTCGCAGACGACCCGGCCACGGTCGAGACCAAGGTCAAGGGCGCGTACCTCGACTATCTTCTCGTCAACCTCGGCCTGCACGCCGACCGAGTGAAAGGATCCGGCGACGAGTTCGCGCCGTCGGAAGAGGATCGCGAGTTTCTGATGCAGAAGGCGAGCGAAAATCTGTTCAACGAGCGCGGCCTCGTCGGCACCGTCGCTCACTGTCGGGAGCGCGTCGCCGCTCTGGCCGCCATCGGAGTCAACGAAATCGCCTGCCTGATCGACTTCGGAATCGATTTCGATTCGGTCATGGCGGGTCTTTATCAGCTGAACAAGTTGAAGCAGTTGTCACCCTTTTCGGCTCGGCCGGTTCACACTCGATGAGAACGCCGACCCGGGCGGCTGACGTGCCTGGTCCCGAGTGGCTCCCCGGCGCGCCTGCCGTGTCGGGGATGCCTGAATACGACCTGACGAGAACGGATCGGGGACCGCTGCGCGGGATCGTGGTGCTCGACGTGTCTCGAACCCTCGCAGGTCCGTTCTGCACGATGCTTCTGGGGGACATGGGCGCGACGATCATAAAAATCGAGTCTCCGGGTGAAGGCGATCCGGCCCGGACATGGCCACCATTCCTGCGCGGCCACAGCACCTACTTCATGGGAGTGAATCGGAACAAGAGGAGCATCACCCTCGATCTTGCCCAGGCCACAGGCCAGAGACTGCTCGCACGCATGGCGAGCCGCGCCGACGTCTTCGTCGAGAACTTCAAGTGCGGTTCGCTGAAACGCTTCGGGCTCGATTTCGAGTCGCTTCAGCAGGTGAGCCCGCGCCTGATCTATTGTTCGATTTCGGGCTACGGTCAGACGGGGCCCCGCCGGCACGAAGCCGCTTTTGATCTCACGATTCAGGCCGAGAGCGGCATCATGGACGTGACCGGAGCGTCGGACGGGCCTCCAGCCAAGGTGGGTGTCCCGCTGACCGATGTGACGGCAGGTCTGTACGCGGCGAATGGAATTCTCGCCGCTCTGAGAGCGAGAGACGCGACCGGTCGAGGACAAATGGTGGACGTGGCGCTGTTCGACGCTGCCTTGTCTCTCCTGACATTCCATGCGTCGAGCGTTCTGGCGTCGATAGGAGAGCCACGACGAATGGGGAACGCACACCCTTCGCTGGCTCCTTATGAAACTTTTCGAGCCTCCGACGGAGAGTTTGCGCTGGGGGTGGCGACGGAGGCGCTCTGGAAGAGCCTTTGTGACGTGCTGAATCCGGAGGGATTTCTGCCGGAGGCGGGCTGGGAGACCAACGCCTCGCGGATCCAACACCGCGAATCGCTTCACGCTCGTCTGCAGGACGTGTTCTCGACTCGGCCGGCGGAGCGATGGCTCCTCCTCTTGAGAAGCGCCGCAATCCCGTGCGGTGCGATCAACTCCGTCCGGGCGGCACTTTCAGGCGAGCAGGCCGAGGCGCGAGAGATGGTACGCCGCGTTCCCCATGCGGACCTGGGCGAGGTCGGACAGCTGGGCATCCCCGTCAAGCTGTCCGACACGCCGGGTTCACTTCGGCGGTCTCCGCCTCGCCTGGGTGAGCACAACGAGGAGATCTACCGTCAGTGGCTCGGCCTGTCCGAGATCGAGCTCGAGGAGCTCCGAGTCGCGAGAGTGATCTGACGTGAAGTGCCCGATGGAGCGACCCGTCCGTTCGCGAAAGCCGATACATGGCTGAAGAACGGCTTCACCCGTCATCCGCGGTCCGCGACGAATCGTTGCCGGAGCACGCGGAGTCCTCGCCGCCGGACGCCACCGGCCCCGCCGAATCGGACTGGCCAACCTCCTTTGCGCAGCAGAGACTCTGGTTCCTCGATCAGCTCGATCCCGGCAACCCGGCCTATAACGACCAGGTTGCAGTCTCGTTGATCGGGCCTTTGAACATCGAAGCTCTCCAGGCAGCCTTGAGCGAGATCGTTCGCCGGCACGAAATGCTCCGGACCCGCTTCGCGATTCGCGAGGGAGAGCCGCGGCAGATCGTCTCTCCGGCGGCGCCCGTGCGCCTGACCAGGCTCGACTTCGAGACACTTTCGCCTGAGGAGCGGCAGGCGGAGGCTTTGCGCGTGGCGAGCCGCGAAGCGGAGCACCGATTCGAACTCTCGACAGGTCCGCTGATCCGGACAATCCTGATCCGACTCGCCTCCGAGGAACACGTTCTGATTCTGACGATGCACCACATCGTGACGGACGGTTGGTCCAAGGGTGTTCTGTTTCGAGAGCTGGCGCACCTCTATGGAAGCCTGTCGCGTGGAGAGCCCTCTTCGTTGCCGGAACTGCCGATTCAGTATCGAGATTTCGCGTCATGGCAACGGGAGTGGATGCGCGGAAACGCGCTGCACAGCCAGCTCTCCTACTGGACGGCCCGCCTCGGCGGGAGACTCCCGGTTCTCGAGCTGCCGACGGATCGGCCCCGGCCAAAGAATCCGAGCTTCAAGGGGATGAGGCAATCGCTCCTCATCCCCCGAGAAGCCGCCACCGCGTTGAAAGCACTCGGGTTTGACTACGGGACCACTCTGTATATGACTCTCCTCGCGGCGTTTGAAGTTCTGGTGCATCGCTATACCGGGCAGGAGGACATCGTCCTCGGCACGACCATCACCGGGCGCACGCACGTCGAGACCGAGGACCTGATCGGATTCTTCGTCAATCTTCTCGTCCTGAGGACCGACGTCTCGGGGAACCCGCGCTTTTGTGACCTTCTCCAGAGGGTTCGAGAGGTCGCTCTGGGCGCCTATGCGCATCAGGAGCTACCGTTCGAGCGTCTGGTGGAGGAACTTCGGCCCGAGCGTGCCATGGGCCGGAACCCGCTCGTTCAAGTCTTGTTCGTCATGCAGAAGCTTCCCTGGTCCGAAGTCGCTTTTCCGGGGCTCGAAGCGACTCCGCTCGAACCGCCCACCGAGGTTGCTCGCTTCGATCTCGCGGTTTTCGTCAGCGAGTCGCCGGCCGGAATTCTGGTGAACTGGGTTTATGACTCGGTCCTCTTCGACGCCTCGACGATCTCGACGTTCGCCCGCCGATACGAACGGCTGCTCGCGAGCGTCATCGAGAACCCGCAAACCCGTCTCGAAGACCTGGAATGGCTCGACGCCTCGGAAAAACCGTCCCCCCGAGGACGGCGAAACGAGCACCTGCATGCTCATGCCTCCCGGCTCCGCTCGACGAGTCGAAAGATCATCGACGTTTCACGAATCGACGTCCGCGTCCGGACGCTCGGAGCAAGTGAGCGACTGCCCCTCATCCTCGAGCCGTCGGACCAGGCGGTGGATCTCACCGAGTGGTCGAGAACCGAGAGAGGATTTCTCGAATCGAAGCTTCGTGAGGATGGCGCGCTTCTTTTTCGGGATTTCCGGGTCGAGACGGCGAGTGATTTCGAGCGTTTTGCGTCGGCGCTCTGTCCGAATCTTTTCGGTGAGTACGGGGATCTTCCCCGCGAGGCGGTGGGTGGCAAGGTGTACGGTTCAACACCCTATCCGCCGGACCAGCCGATTCCGTTTCACAACGAGAGCTCCCACATGCATCGTTGGCCCATGAAGATCTGGTTTTTCTGCGTGACCGCGGCGCAGCAGGGCGGAGAAACTCCGATCGTGGACTGTCGCCGGGTGCTGGAGAAGCTGGACCCTCGGCTGCGAGAGCGTTTTGCGGAAAAGGGCCTGATCTATGTACGCAACTACACGGAAAGTCTCGACGTCAGCTGGCAGAGCTTCTACGGTACAGAGGACCGCCATCGAGTGGAGGAGTTGTGCCGGCGTTCGGGGACGGAGTGGGAGTGGACGAGGGAGAACGGGTTGCGAACGCGGCAGCGTTGCCCGGCCGTCATTCGCCATCCGCAGACGGGGGAATTGTCCTTTTTCAACCAGCTTCAGCTTCACCACGTGTCGTGTCTCGAGCCGGCAGTGAGGGAGTCGCTGAGGTCGATGTTGAGCGAAGAGGACCTGCCTCGCAACGTGTACTACGGCGACGGCTCCCCGATTGAGGATTCGGTGATGGCGGAGCTCGGCGGCGCGTATCGCGACTGTGCTGTCACCTTTCCATGGCAGACCGGGGACATCCTGATGCTCGACAACATGCTCGTCGCGCACTCGCGCAACCCCTACATCGGCCCCCGCAAGGTCCTCGTCGCGATGGGAGACATGATCAACCAGTCGGATCTGCGCGAGTGATGGAGACGCCGGGCTTTCGCCTCTCCACCCAGCAAAAGCGCGTCTGGTCGCTCTGGCAGGCAGACCCGACCGCGCGATCGTGGTGCGTGCTACGAATCGACGGAGCCCTCGACGCGGACCGTTTGCGGGCGGCGGCGGAGAGCCTTGCCGCGTCTCACGAGATCCTCCGAACAGCATTCCCTCGGCGCCCCGGGATGCGAACGCCCGTCCAGACGGTTGCCGATGGTGTGTCCATCGGGTGGACGCCGACGGCGGTCTCCAGTCGGGAGTCGGGAAGTCTGGAAGCAGCGGGGGAGGAGCTCGTGCTTCAGGATTTTGAGAGCCCGCTGGATCTCCAGACAGGGCCCGTATTCCGGCTGCGGCTGACGGCCCTCTCCGCGTCCACTCACTTGCTTCTCTTTTCGCTTCCGGCCCTCTGCGCGGATCGCCGTTGCCTGCACGACATCGCGCGGGAGCTGTCGCGGCGCTATCGGACGCCGGAGGAAGCGCAGCCGGGAACGGCTCCAATCCAGTACGCCGACTACGCGCAGTGGCAGGAGGATCTTCGGTCGAGCGACGAAGAGGCCGTGATGGCTGGCAAAGAGCACTGGCGTGCTGTCGACGAGCTCGGATCCGGAGTCGCGGCCTCGTGGCGCTCGCTCCCTCACGACCCGGGAGAGCCCGGCGTCTCGGGATTTCGTATTTCGGATTCCGCGACAGCACGCATCGAGGCGCTGTGCCACTCTCGCGGCGTCTCTCCAGCCGACTTCCTGCTCGGATGCTGGCAGATCCTGCTCGCACGCGCGACCGCGGACCCGGTCGCCGTGGTTCGGATGGTCGACGACGGACGCCATCTGGAGGAGCT
>DASQJK010000245.1:0-1604 GCA_035631095.1 Thermoanaerobaculia bacterium | reverse complement strand
CGACACCACCAGGATCGCCCCGTCCATCTGGGCCGCGCCCGTGATCATGTTCTTCACATAGTCGGCATGGCCCGGGCAGTCCACGTGCGCGTAATGGCGCTTCGCACTCTCGTACTCCACGTGCGCCGTCGCGATCGTGATCCCCCGCTCCCGCTCCTCGGGCGCCTTGTCGATCTGGTCGAAGGCCACCTTCTGCGCCAGCCCCTTGGCCGCCTGGATCGTCGTGATCGCCGCCGTCAACGTCGTCTTCCCGTGGTCCACGTGCCCGATCGTCCCGACGTTCACGTGCGGCTTCGTCCGCTCAAATTTGGCCTTCGCCATGTGCGCTCGTCTCCCTTACGACTGCTTCTTGGTGATGATCTCTTCGGCGACGGACTTCGGCACTTCCTCGTAGTGATCGAACTGCATCGAGTACACGGCGCGACCCTGACTCATGCTCCGAAGGGTCGTCGAGTAGCCGAACATCTCGGCCAGCGGCACGTCGGCGGCGACCACCTGCGCGTCACCGCGCTGGGTCATCCCGCCGATCTTGCCGCGGCGGCTCGAGAGGTCGCCGATGACGTCGCCCAGGTAGTCCGAGGGCGCCACGACTTCGACTTCCATGATGGGCTCGAGGATGATCGGCTTGGCCTGCCGCGCCGCCTCCTTGAACGCCATCGAGCCCGCGATCTTGAACGCCATTTCCGACGAGTCCACGTCGTGGTAGCTGCCGTACACCAGCGTGGCCTTCACGTCCACCACCGGGTACCCCGCCAGCACGCCGTTCTCGAGCGCTTCCTTGATCCCCGCCTCGACCGGCTTGATGAACTCGCGCGGGATCACGCCGCCGACGATCTTGTCCTCGAAGATGAAGCCGGCGCCCGGCTCCGTCGGCTCGAGGTTGATGACGACGTGGCCGTACTGGCCCTTGCCGCCCGACTGGCGGACGAACTTCCCCTCGACGTTCTCGACCCGCTTCTTGATCGTCTCGCGGAAGGCCACCTGCGGCTTGCCGACGTTGGCCTCGACCTTGAACTCGCGCTTCATGCGGTCCACCAGGATCTCGAGGTGGAGCTCGCCCATGCCGGCGATGATCGTCTGGCCCGTCTCGGCGTCCGACCGGACGCGGAAGGTCGGATCCTCCTCCTGCAGCTTCTGCAGGGCGATCGCCAGCTTGTCCTGGTCCGCCTTCGACTTGGGCTCGATCGCCACGTCGATGACCGGATTGGGGAACTTCATCGCCTCGAGGATGACGGCCTTGTCCTCGTCGGAGAGCGTGTCGCCCGTCCGCGTGTCCTTGAGGCCGATGGCGGCGGCGATGTCGCCGGCCAGGACTTCCTCGATCTCGTCCCGCTTGTTGGCGTGCATCTGGAGCAGACGCCCGATGCGCTCCCGCTTGTCCTTCGTGCTGTTGTACACGTAGCTGCCGCTCTTGAGCGAGCCCGAGTACACGCGGAAGAAAGTCAGCCGGCCGACGTACGGATCGGTCGCGATCTTGAACGCGAGCGCGCTGAACGGCTCGCTGTCGGAGGCCGCGCGCTCGACGATCGTCGCATCGTGCTGGGGGAGATGGCCCTTGATCGGGGGGATGTCCACCGGGCTCGGCAGGTAGTCGATGACGGCAT
>DASQJK010000244.1:0-7003 GCA_035631095.1 Thermoanaerobaculia bacterium | reverse complement strand
GCCACCTCGTCGCGGTCGAACACGCGTCCGAGTGTAGCAAGGGGGAGTCGTGCGCACCGAGCCGCCCGGACGCCGCCGTCCCCCTCCCTCGGAGACATGCTCCGGCCCTGCCTCTGAGGAGACCACCGGGCCTCCGCTCGTCGCTCACTCGCAGCCGCAGCATCGCGACAGGGCGCGTTCGGTGTGCTCGTTCGCTCATGGTCTCCTCCGGGAGGGGGCCGCGTCGCCGGGCTCACATTTCGGCGTAGAGCCTTGGTGATGCACCGGCGGGTGGCGGCGCGGGAGGCCCCGGTAGCGCCAGCAGGCGGGCGCGACGATCTTCTCGTCGCGCCTCTCTGCTGAGCGCCCAGCCGAGGCCGCTACCGGGTCCCGCGCCGACAGGACCCGCCGGCGACGGGACGACGAATCCGCCAAAGGCGCGAATGCGCGACTGACCCCTTTTGCGCGAATGCGCGACTGACCCCATAATCGGCGGTTCTCATGAAGAAAGTGGCCGTGCTCGGCTCGACGGGGTCCATCGGGCGTTCCGCGCTCGAGGTGATCTCGGCCTTTCCCGACCGGTTCCGCGCGGTCGCGCTCGCGGCGGGCAGCTCCGTCGAGCGGCTCGCGGATCAGGTCTCGGCGCACAGGCCCGAGCTCGTCTCCGTCTCGGGGCCGGAGGAAGCGGCGCAGCTCAAGGGGCTGCTGCCGGCCGGGAGCCGCGTCCGGATCGTGCACGGCGGGGAGGGCCTCGACGAGGTCGCGTCCCTGTCTTCCGCGGACATCGTCGTGGGAGGGCTCGTCGGCGCGCTCGGGCTTCGTTCGGCCTACGCGGCCGTTCGGGCGGGCAAGCGGCTCGCGCTCGCGAACAAGGAGACACTCGTGGTGGCCGGCGAGCTGATCCTGCGTGAAGCGGAGCTCTCCGGAGCCGAGATCGTGCCGGTCGACTCCGAGCACAGCGCCATCCACCAGGCGATGCGCTGCGGGAGCCCGTCCGAGGTCGACCGCATCGTGCTCACCGCTTCCGGGGGACCGTTCCGGGAAAGAGACCTCGCGACGTTCGACTCCATCACGGTCGAGGACGCTCTCGCGCACCCGACCTGGAAGATGGGCCCGAAGATCACCATCGACTCCGCCACGATGATGAACAAGGGGCTCGAGATCATCGAGGCTCACTTCCTGTTCGGCCTCGCGCCGGACCGGATCCAGGTCGTCATCCATCCACAGTCGGTCATCCATTCCTTCGTCGAGTTTTCGGACGGCTCGCTCATCGCGCAGCTCGCCAAGAACGACATGAAGTTCCCGATCGTCTACGCCATGACGTTTCCGCACCGGCTCCGCAACGACTTCGGCAGGCTCGACCTCGTCTCCTTGAAGAAGTTCGAATTTTTCGAGGTGGAGCCCGACCGCTATCCGGCCGTGCAGCTGGCCGTGGACGCCCTCCGGCAGGGCGGCGGGATGCCCGCCATCGTCAACGCGGCCAACGAGATCGCGGTGGCGGCGTTCCTGCAGGGGAAGATTTCCTTTCCGGAGATCGTTTCGGTGGTCTCGGAAACGGCGTCCGCCGGCACGGTCCGTGCGCCGGCGACTCTCGAGGAGGCGGAGGAGATCGACCGAATGGCGCGCCGCCGGGCTTCGGAAGTCATCCATCGCGTATCGCGCGCCGCGATCGCAAACTAGACTCGCGAGCAGGAGAACGGAGCACCCTTGACGATCCTGGGAAACACCCTTGCGCTGCTTCTCGTCCTTTCGGTCCTCGTCGTGGTCCACGAGTTCGGCCACTTCGCGCTCGCCAAGGCTTTCAAGTTCCCTGTCGAAGTCTTCTCGGTCGGTTTCGGCAAGCGCCTGTTCGGCAGGAAATGGCGCGGCACGGATTACCGCGTGTCGGCGATCCCCCTCGGCGGTTACGTCCGGGTGGTCGGTCTCGGTCCGGATGAGTCGACGATCGCCGAAGGCACCTCGACGGAGGCGGCGCCCGTCGGGAAGCGCTGGCAGCGCGCCCTGATTCTCCTCGCCGGGCCCGGGATGAACCTCGTTCTCGCGCTCACTCTCCACACGGCCGTCTTCGCGCTCGGCGTTCGCGTGCCGGCGTACGAGCTTCAGCCGGCGGTGATCCGGATCGTCGAAGAGAAGTCTCCGGGCGCAGAGGCCGGGTTTCGGCCCGGCGACCGCATCGTTTCAGTGGACGGCCACGAGACGCCCCGCTGGCGGGACGCGCAGTACCAGTTCGCGATGAACGCCCGGCAGCCGCTGACGGTCGAGGTCGATCGCGCCGGGCTCGGTGTGTTCCTGAAGGTGACCCCTCGAGCGGTCGGCAAGTACGACATCGGCGACGTCGGCCTGTTCCCCGACGCGGGGCGCAACGTCGCACCGCGGATCGTGACGGTCGTCTCGGGATCGCCGGCGGAGCGCGCCGGGTTGAAGTCGGGCGACGTCATCGACTCGGTCTCGGGCAAGGCGATCCGCGGCTCGCCGGAGGAGATCCTCGACAAGTTCGTCGGCGGCGTGACGAGCGCGGCGCCGGGCCCGTTCCCGGTCTCGATCCACCGCGACGGCAAGCCGATGGTCGTTCAGGTCTCCCCGCGCAAGGAAGGCGAAGTCTGGAAGGTGGGTGTGCTGGTCGGGCCGGATCTGCCGGAAGTGCTCGAGCGGTTCCCCGTCGGACAGGCTTTCGTCGAAGGGTGGCGGCGGGTCGTCACCGACTTCAAGATGACGTTTTCCGTGATCGGGCGGCTCTTCCGCGGCAAGGCGAGCATGAAGACGATGTCGGGTCCCCTCGACATCGCAAAGTTCTCAGGCGAGGCGGCCCGCACCGGCGCGGTGCCGCTCGTGGCCCTCATGGCGGCGATCTCGCTCCAGCTCGGCATCTTCAACCTGCTGCCGATCCCGGTCCTCGACGGCGGGCACCTCTTCCTGCTCACCATAGAGGGAATCGTCCGGAGGGACTTCTCGCTGCGGGTGAAGGAGCGCATCCTCCAGTTCGGTTTCCTGATGATTCTCGCGCTCCTGACGGTCGTCCTTTATAACGACCTCGCGAAGAACCTGCCGGCGAAGCTCTGGCCGTTCTAACGGAGACTCCTGCCGTCAGCTCCGGAAGGCGACGCTCCTCAGGCTGATGTTTCCGTACTGGAATCCCGCGTAGATCGTTTCGGCCCGTTCGTCGGGCGATAGCGCACCCAGGACTACGAAGAGCGGGTTGAAGTGCTCGGCCGTCGGGACGGCGAGCGCGGCGTGCGGCGCCTTCGTCCGGTAGTCGAGGAGCGAGGCGACGTCCATCGTTTCGAGCCGGTCCGCGATCCAGTCGTCGAATTCTTTCGCCCAGCCCTCCACGGTGTCTCCGCCTCCGAAACGCACGCGGCGCAGGTTGTGGACGATCCCGCCGCTGCCCGCGAGAACGACGCCGCGCTCGCGCAGCGGCTCGAGCGCCGCCCCGATCTCCATCAGCTTGCCGGGGGCCGCTCCCGCCGGCTGCGACACTTCGACGATCGGCACGTCGGCTTCCGGGAAAGCCATCCGCAGCGGCACCCATAACCCGTGGTCCCACCCGCGGCCCGGGTCGAGGGCGGAGGGAATGCCCGCGCCGCGCAACAGCCCGGCGATCTCGGCGGCGAGCTCCGGATCTCCGGGCGCCGGATATCGGATCCGGTACATCTCGTCGGGAAATCCGCCGAAGTCGTAGATGAGCGGCGGTCGGGCCGCCGCCGTCGCTCGCGCGGGGAGCGGCTCCTCGAAGTGCCCGGAAAAGACGACCAGAGCGCGGGGGCGCGGGACCAGAGCTCGCCCGAATTCCTTTAGCGCGAGCCCGTATTCGCCCGGCTCGATCGCGAGTGTGGGCGCGCCGTGCGAGAAGAAGACGGCGGGAGACTTCATGGGAGGAATCTATGCGCATCGGCCGGCTCCGGTTGCAAGTTCGTTATCCTGACCCGTGCTCTCCGACATGGCCCGCGAGACGGCCCGGGGCGACACGATCGCGCTCTGGGCGCTCTACGCGGCCGCGACGATCCTCTCGGCCGCGCTGGCCACGCGCTTCGTGTCGCGGGTTTCGACGCGCGCCGCGCTCGTCCTGGCGTTGCTCCCGCTGCTGCTCACCGGAAAAGCGATGCTTCTCGGCCGCGTGTACGGTCCGGCAGACCTGCTGGCGGGATCGGTCCCCTGGAGCGCCGCCGTGGCGCCCCCGCCCCGGAACGTCAACCCGATCCTTTCGGACCTCGCCTTCGCGAACCTCCCCTGGCGCGCGGCGGTCCGGGAGTCCGTTTCCAACGGCCGGTTTCCCTTCTGGAACCGTTTCGTCCTCGGCGGCAACCCCCTGCTCGCGGCGGCGCAGGCGGGAGTCTTCCATCCCGCGACGTGGCTCGGGATCCTGCTGCCCCTTCCGCTCTCGTGGACGTTCTCCTGCGCGTTCACGCTTTTTCTGGGTCTCCTCGCGGGCTATCTCTTCTTCCGCGATCTCGCGCTGACGGAGCCCCCGGCGCTGCTCGGCGCCGCCGGGTGGGGGCTTTCGACTTACCTCGTCTTCTGGAACGGATGGAGCGTCGGCCCCGCCACGGCGGCGTTTCCTCTGCTTCTCCTCGGGCTGAGGCGGCTCGCCCGGGGAGGGGAGCGCGGCGTCGCGATCACGGTCGCGGCGTGGCTGCTGTCTCTCGCCGGAGGGCACCCGGAGAGCCTCTTCCACGCCTCCGCCGCCGCGGGTCTCTACTTCGCAGCCGAGCTCGTCATCCGGCGCCGCGCGGGGACGACGAGGCGAGCTCTCGGCGGAGCAGTGGCCGCGGCCGCGCTCGCGGCTCTTTTCTCGGGCCCGCAGCTCTTCCCGCTGCTCGAGGCGATCCCGCGCACCGCCGAGTACCGCGTACGCTCCCGGGCGATCGCCGCGGGAGCCGCTTCGCAGTCCGTCGCTGCGCCCCAGGCCGCCGCCCGCCTCGTCCCCGCCGTCCTGCCTTTCGCGCATGGCATCTACGGGAAGAGTCCCGTCCAGGCGGAGCGCGAGGACGGCTCCGGGATGCCGCTCGCGTATGCCGGAGCGGTCCTGTTTCCCTTCGCCGCGCTGGGGCTCGGTCGCAGAAGGGAAGGCCGCGCGCTCTTCGCCGCCGCGGCCGCCGCCGGCCTCCTGCTCGGCGCGAGCGCGCCCGGACTGATCGATCTCCTGACCCGCTTTCCCGGATTCGCTCTCGCGTTGAACTACCGCCTCGTGTTCCTCGCCGGCTTCGGCATCTCGGGTCTCGCGGCGCTCGGGGCGGAGAGGGTCCTCGAAGACGGAGCGTGGCGCCGGCTCGCAATCGTCTCCGCCGCCTGCGTCCTCGTCCTGGCTGCCGCCGTTCTCGCGGCTCGGACGCTCTTCCATGAGCGGGGCCTCCCGTTCGGCTTCGTCGTCCGGCAGGCGACATTCGAGATCGCGCCGCTCGCGCTCCTCGCGCTCGCGGCTCTCGCCTGGCGGCGCAACGGCGCGCGCGTGCTCGCGGCCGGGATCGTCCTGCTCGCAGCACAGCGGGCTCTCGAGATGGGAGGGACGTATCCGGCGCGGCCCCGGACCGAGCTCGCGCCGCCTCTTCCGGAGCTCGACGGGGTGCGCCGCGATCCGGGACGCGTCGTCGGACGGGGCGGTGATCTGCGGCCCAACGGCGCGGCGCTTCTGGGGCTGGAAGACGTGCGCGGATACGAGTCCATCGTGCTCGACCGTTTCGCCGACACCTTTCCGCTCTGGTGCGTGCCTCAGCCGGCCTCCTTCAACCGCGTGGACGACCTCGCGCGTCCATTTCTGGGTTTTCTCTCCGCCCGGTTTGCGGTGGGGCCTCCCGGGGCGGCGCCTCCTCCGGGATGGAGGGTGAGAGGGCGATCCGCGTCCCTCTCTCTATTCGAAAATCCACGCGCCCTCGGCCGCGCCTTCGCGCCCCGCAGGGTCGTCGCCGAGCCGGACGCTTCGCGTCTGCTGTCGGCGATGGGAGCCTCGAACGATTTCGCGGAGACCGCCTGGGTGTCCTCGCTTCCCGGAGCGGCCGCCGCGCTCGCGAACCCGCCGGCGGAGATTTCCGCCCGGCGCGCCGGGACGGACCTCGTCGTCGAAACCCGCGCGCCGTCTCGCGTTCCCCTCTTCGTCGCGACGTCGCTGCCCGACTGGCCGGGATGGCGCGTGCGGTCGGACCGATCGCGCCTGGAGACCGTGACGGTGAACCACGCGTTCGTAGGCTTCTGGCTTCCACCCGGGACCTTGCGCGCACGGCTCTCATACGTGCCGCCCTCGTTTCCCGCCGGTCTGGCCGCGTGCGCCATCGGACTCTTCGCCGTGGCGGCGCACTCGATGCTCCGACGTTAGACTCCGCGCGTGCTTCCGCTCGTCCTGCGTCTGCTCGCGGTGTATTTCGGCACCGCCGCCGGGGCGCTCTGGCTCGCGCGCCGTTTCGTGTCGCCGCTTCGTCTCCGCTCCGCGCTCCTGCTCGCCTTCGGGCCCTTTCTCCTCGTCGGGCCTGCGCTCGTGACCGCCGGGATTCACGCGCCGATCGACATCACGTACCTCTCGCGGCCGCTCTCGGTACGCGCCGCGGAGGAAGGGACGTCCGTCGTGAAAACGCCGATCCTCTCCGACGTCGTCTATCAGGAGATTCCGTGGCGCAAGGCCGTCCGCGACGCGGCCAAGAACGGCCGGCTTCCGCTGTGGAACCGCTCCGTCCTCGCGGGCGAGCCGCTCCTGGCCGTGCAGCAGCCGGTCGTCCTCCACCCCGCAACGTGGATCGGGTTCCTGCTTCCGCTCGCGCAGGCGTGGACTTTCGAGATGGCGATCCGGTACTTTCTCGCGCTTCTCTGCGCGTTCCTTTTCCTGCGCGAGATCGGGTGCGGCGAGACGCCGGCTCTGCTGGGAGCGGTCGGCTGGGCCTTCTGCGACTACCTCGTCTTTTTTGTCGGCTATCCGCTCACGCCGGCCGCGGCTCCCTTGCCGCTCCTGATGCTCGGTCTGCGGAGGCTGGCCAGGGCACCGGGGCGGCGCGCCGCCGCGATCACCGTCGTCTCGCTCCTTTTGATCCTGACGTCCGGC
>DASQJK010000243.1:0-2511 GCA_035631095.1 Thermoanaerobaculia bacterium | reverse complement strand
CTACAAGGCGCTGGACAGTCTCGTCGATTCGTTGAGCCAGCACCTCAAGAGACTCCCCTCCGCTCAGGTGGACGCGCTCTTACCTCGAGACGTTCTGGCTCTCGCCCGCCTGTTTCCCGTCCTGCGCCGCGTCGAGGCCATCGCAGGCGCGCGGCGCCGTGTGCCGGAGATTCCGGATTCCCAGGAGCTCCGCCGGCGGGCCTTCGGCGCCTTGCGAGAGCTTCTTGCGCGGATCGCGGAGCAGCAATCACTCGTGCTGTTCATCGACGACCTGCAATGGGGAGACGTAGACAGTGCGGCGCTGCTGGCGGAGCTGATGCGGGGCCCAGACCCACCGCCCATGCTTTTCGTCGGGGCCTATGTCACGGGGGAGGCGGAGACGAGCCCCCTGCTTTCGAGCCTCGCGACGAGGATGGCGATCGAGAGCGGGGAGGCGCGGGAGGTCGTCGTGACCGAGCTCGTCCTGTCCGAGGCGCGCGACCTCGCGAAAACGCTGCTCGCGGGCGCGGGCGGGGTACCCGAGCGCGCCGAAACGATTGCTCGCGAGTCTGGAGGGAATCCTCTTCTCATCCACGAGCTCGTCCGATACGCACGGACGAGCTCGACGGTTCTCGGCCGGACCAACGGTTCCGTGGATGCTCCGTCGGACACAACGCTCGTCCGCGTCATCCAGGCTCGGCTGCGGATGCTGCCCGCGGAGGTCAATACACTTCTCGAGATCGCCGCGGTGGCTGGCCAGCCTGTCGCCCTCGCGGTCGCCATCCAGGCTGCCGATCTTCCGTCCGCCGAGGCCGCTGCCGCGGCGCTGCGGCAAAGCCATCTCGTGCGAACCCGCCAGTCGGACGGCGGCGAGTTGATCGAGCCCTTCCACGACCGCATCCGGGAGGCGATCGTCGCGAACCTCTCCATGGACCGGCTTCGAAATCTGCACCATCGCCTCGCCATCGCCCTCGAAGGAACTGTCGCCCCCGACCCGGAAACTCTCGCGCTCCATTTCCAGGAGGCGGGGGAGAGCACTCGAGCGGCGATTTACGCGGCGGCGGCGGCCGATCGGGCTTCGCGGGCCCTCGCGTTCGACAGGGCGGCGAAGCTCTACCGCCTGGCCATCGACCTGGGAGCCGGCGAACGTCCGGAGGGGGACCGCGAGCTTCGCGTCCGGCTCGGAGATGCGCTGGCGAATGCGGGCCGTGGCGGCGACGCCGCGCGCGCATATCTCTCCGCTTCCGGCGGAGCGCCTTCCGCCGACGCGCTCGAGCTTCAGCGCCGAGCGGCGGATCAGCTCCTTCGGAGCGGACATCTCGACGAGGGAATACCCCTGATGGAAGCCGTCCTCGGGCGGATTGGACTGAGGTGGGCCGACTCGCGTCTTCGGGCGCTGCTGACGTTCGTCTTTCACCGCCTTCTCATCCGGCTGCGCGGTCTCGAATTCCGGGAACGGGATTCTTCTCAGATCTCTCCGCAGGAGCTCTTTCGCGTCGACACCTGCTGGACGGTGACCCTCGGTCTCCTGAACGTCAATCCGGCGCGCGCCAAGGGGTTCGGAAACCGACACCTTCTCCTGGCTCTGAAAGCCGGGGAGCCCTACCGGGCGGCGCTCGCGATCGCGTTCGAAGCAGGCCTGTCGGCGACGGATGGCTGGAAGGTCAAGAAGCGCACCGACACGCTTCTCGAGAGGGCGACGGCGCTCGCCGGTCGAGTCGACCATCCGCATGCCATCGGAATAGCGACGATGGCAACGAGCGCCGCTGCGTACCTTCAGGGAAAGTGGGGGACCTGCTGGGATACCGCCCAGGCGGCGGAGAAGATCCTGCGCGAGCGCTGTACCGGTGCCGCCTGGGAGCTCGACTTCACGCATATCTTCTCGCTGCGGGCGCTCTTCTACCTGGGAGAGATCCGGGAGCTGTCGCGGCGGCTTCCGGAACTCATTCTCGAAGCGGAGCAGAGGGACGACCTCCTCGCGTCCGCAACGCTGCGAATCCGGCACTCGTACGTCGCCCTGCTCGCGTCGGATGAACCCGCTCAGGCGCGCGCGAACCTGCGTGACGCGATCGGCCACTGGTCGGCCGCGGGATTCTGGAGCCAGCACTACTACGCGCTCGTTGCCGAGACGGATATCGCGCTCGCGACGGGCGACGGGGAAAGAGCCTGGAGGATCCTGCGGGAAAACTGGGTCGTGCTGGAGCGATCCCGTTTGTTGTGGGTGCAGCTCTTTCGCATCGAGTCGCGGCACCTGCTCGCGCGAACCGCTCTGGCTGCCGCGTGCGAGCCCCGCGCTTCCCGTAGTCGCGTCGCGGCGCTCCTCGAGTCCGCGGAAAAAGACGCTCGCCGCATCGAGCGCGAGCGCGTCCACTGGGGGGATCCCCTGTCCGCCCTCGTCCGGGCGTCCGTGGCCGCGACTCGCCTCGAAACGGAGGACGCCGGGCGTCTCGTGCGGCTTGCCGAAGAGGGCTTCGAGACGGCGGGAATGAAGCTGCACGCCGCGGTCGCCCGCCGCCGTCGGGGGGAGCTTCA
>DASQJK010000242.1:0-3325 GCA_035631095.1 Thermoanaerobaculia bacterium | reverse complement strand
CTTCTGCAGCAGCGAGCAGCATTACCTGGACGACCTCGTCAACGACACGTTCACGTTCCGCCTCCCGTGGAGACCCGGCGCGACGGACGTGGGAGTCAACCCGGCGACCGTCTTCGAGTCCCGCCTCGGCCAGGCGACCGGAAGCCTGGCGGTCGCGAACAATCAGGGAGTGCTCCTGTCCTTCACGATGGCGGTGCCTCAGAGCCCCCTGCTCCCGGGAGAGATGGTCAACGGCGAGCTCCATCTCAAATGGAGCGTCCCGCCGGGCGGCCACTTTCCCCCGCCGCTCGACGGGACCTTTGCCGGCCCCGCCGCGACGGCGAGCGGCGGAGCGACCCGAACGCCGGTCGTCGAGCAGCGCGAGGACGAGCCGGAGGACCGGCTGGCGAGACTGGTCGCGGGGCTCGCGCCCGCGCAGCGGCAGCAGTTCGAGGCGAAGTTTCCGCGCAACCCGGTCGCGTTCTACCGGGCGCCGGTCCGCTTCCCGACCGCCCCGACGCGGCTGGCGACGCTGCCGGTGAGAGTGACGCGCGCACGCGGCCCGGTCGCGAGAGGCGTGGCCGACGCTCAGAAGGCGGCGAAGGACCGGCAGAATCTCGAGACGTTCAAGGCGACGTTCGGAGACCGGCCGGTAGAGCCTCTCGACGGCCGGATCCCGCGCACGCCGCCGCGTCCACGCTGACTGCCGACGACTCCGCTCGCCGAGCCTTCACCGATTCGGCGGGTCGTCCCACATCTGGTGGCTGATCCGCCAGCCTCCGTCGGGTTGCCGGCGCAGAAGAACCAGCACGGTTCCGGCGTTGCCGGACTTCTTCGCGTCCGCGCCGGCGCCGGTCGTCCATGCCACTTTGGAGCGTCCCCGAAGGTAGGCGAGATCGCCCGAGCCTCCGACCTCGTCGATCGTGTGCGTGAGCTCGGTGACGGTCGTGGGAGGTCCGCCCTTCGGGAACCAGAACGCTCGCGCGGCGCTCTTGCCGACGCGGGGCTCGACGCCATGATGGGGAAGAAGCACCGCGTCGTCGGTGAAGAGCCGCATCACCGCTTCCTCGTCGCCGGCGAGCCAGGCCTTCTCGTAGTCGCGGATCACTCCACGGATCTTCGCCTCGTCTGCTGCCGATAGACCTTCTGCGGCGAGCACCCGCGCGATCCCGAGAGCGCCCGCGAACGCGAACAGAGCGATTCGGCTGGCCAGGGTCGATCGTCGCATCTGGAACCCCTTTTCGCCCGCTTTACCCGGACGGCGGCACTGTCTTCGATCAAGCCTCGAAAGAACTATCAGGAAATTGCAGAGTCGCTACGATGGCATCCGGAGGCCAGCGTCAATGGGCGACGAAAACCGGGTCGGATCCATCGGAGCGGTGGCGCTGCTGGCCGCCGCGATCCTCGCATCCTCTGCTACCGCACGCGCGGAAGACCGCCCGCGCATCCGCGACCTCGGTGTACGTCCGGGCATCCTTTCGCCGGGCAAGTGGAACGCAATCACGGACGTCGCCGGCGTTCGGGTCGGACACGCGACGATGATCGAGGGCGACTCCGTTCGAACGGGCGTCACCGCGATCCTGCCGCACGGCGGCAACCTGTTCCAGTCGAAGGTCTCCGCCGCCGTCTATGTCGGCAACGGCTTTGGCAAGGCGGCGGGCTTCCTCCAGGTTCGCGAGCTCGGAAACCTCGAGACGCCGATCGTCCTGACCAACACGCTGTCGGTCGGCACGGCGGTCGAAGCCGTCGTCGCGTGGACGCTCGAGCAGCCGGGCAACGAAGAAGTCCGCTCCGTCAACGCGGTCGTCGGCGAGACGAACGACGGCCGTTTGAACGACATCCGCGCGCGGCGCGTCTCGGCGAAGGACGTGCGATCGGCGATCGCGGCGGCGCGGTCCGGACCCGTCGCGGAGGGATCGGTCGGCGCGGGTACGGGAACGATCGCCTTCGGCTGGAAAGGAGGCATCGGGACCTCGTCGCGCGCGCTGTCGCCGAAACTGGGGGGCTACACGGTCGGAGCGCTCGTCCAGTCGAACTTCGGCGGGATCCTGACGATCGACGGCGTGCGCGTGGGCGAGAAGCTCGGGAAGTACGACTTCCAGGAGGACCTCGCGGGTTCAGCCGCCTCCGCCGGATCGTGCATGATCGTGCTGGCGACCGACGCTCCTCTCTCCTCGCGCAACCTCGAGCGGCTCGCCCGCCGCGCGGTACTGGGTCTCGCGCGCACCGGCTCCTACATGTCGAACGGCTCGGGAGACTTCGTCATCGTCTTTTCGACCGCGAACCAGGTGCCGCACACGCCGGCCCGTCCGGTGCGTGCGCGCGAGGAGCTCGAGAACGACGCCGTGAGCCCGCTCTTCCTCGCCGCCGTGGAAGCGGTCGAAGAAGCCGTTTACAACTCGCTGACCCGCGCGACGACGGTCACCGGCTACCGCGGAGCGAAAGCCGAAGCGCTCCCGATCGAGCGGCTGAAGTCTCTCCTGGCATCGCGGTAGGAGATCCCCGGCTGCCCTCGTTTCAGAGGGTGCCGTCCGGTTTCTGGGGCTTGTATTCAACCTGCACGGAGCTGTACGAGAGGCTGGTTCCTCCCTTGACCGCTTTGGAGTCTTTCCCCTTGAGCGTTTTCGCCGGCAGATTCTTGACCGACTTGGCCGCCGCCTTCGACTTGCCCGCCTTCTTCTTCATAGCCCGCTCCTCCAACATGGAAGTCTATGCCCGCGGGCGTAAAGTAGCGCCGCGTGAGAACCGGCATCATCGGCCTGCCGCAGGTGGGCAAGACATCGCTCTTCAAGATCCTCACGAAGGCGCGGTTGGACGCCCACGCCATGCACTCCCGGGACGCGCATGTCGGCGTGGCGAGCGTTCCCGACGAGCGGCTGGACCGGCTCTCGGCCCTCTATCACCCGAAGAAGACGACGCACGCGACCGTGGATTACGTGGACGTCGCCGCCATCGGGCAGGAGGCGCTCAAGGAACAGGCGTACTCGGACCGGCTTCGGGAGGTGGACTCGCTCATCCACGTGCTGCGCGGGTTCGAAGATCCGGCCATCCCTCACGTCGGCGAGCTCGATCCGCGCAAGGACGCCCTCGACGTCGAAGCCGATCTCATGGTCAGCGACATGGTGCAGATCGACAAGCGGATGGAGCGGCTGGAAAAGGACCTGAAAAGATCGAAGACGGCCGACCTCGTGCGCGAGCACGAGCTGCTCACGATGTGCAAAGCGCAGCTCGAGGCCGAGCGGCCCATCCGCGAAAGCGACCTTTCCGCCGACGACAAGAAGCGCCTGCGAGGTTTCTCGTTTCTGAGCCAGAAGCCGATCCTGTACGTCGTCAACATCGGCGAGAG
>DASQJK010000241.1:0-27440 GCA_035631095.1 Thermoanaerobaculia bacterium | reverse complement strand
CGGGATCGAACCGACGCCGCTTCGCGGCGTGACGCGCTTCCATGAGCAAGGGGGCACCTTCGGCGCCCCCCTTGAACCCCCAGGAGGTCGTCGGTTCCAGCCCGCTAGAGGCAGCGCGGCTCGAGCGAATCTACTGGGGGTCGAGTATTGGTGGAGCTGATCGGGATCGAACCGACGCCGCTTCGCGGCGTGACGCGCTGATGTGAGCAAGGGGGGCACCTTCGGCGCCCCCCTTGAACCCCCAGGAGGTCGTCGGTTCCGCGCGCTAGACGCAGCGCGGCTTGGTCATCGCTGTCGGTATTGAGTTTTGGTGGAGCTGATCGGGATCGAACCGACGCCGCTTCGCGGCGTGACGCGCTTCCATGAGCAAGGGGGCACCTTCGGCGCCCCCCTTGAACCCCCAGGAGGTCGTCGGTTCCGCGCGCTAGACGCAGCGCGGCCTGGTCATCGCTGTCGGGATTGAGTTTTGGTGGAGCTGATCGGGATCGAACCGACGCCGCTTCGCGGCGTGACGCGCTTCCATGAGCAAGGGGGGCACCTTCGGCGCCCCCCTTGAACCCCCAGGAGGTCGTCGGTTCCAGCGCGCTAGAGGCAGCGCGGCTCGAGGGAATCTACTGGGGGTCGAGTAATGGTGGAGCTGATCGGGATCGAACCGACGACCTCCTGAGTGCGATTCAGGCGCTCTCCCAAACTGAGCTACAGCCCCACGTCGAGTCGGAGAGGCCGCGGAGGATAGCACGGGCACGTTGTAACCTCCACCCCCATGTCGGCGACTCCTGTCGGTAATCCGTTTGCTGCGCTCGGTCTTTCAGCGGCGCTCGCGGAAGCCGTGGCCTCGCTCGGCTACGAGGAGCCGACGCCGATCCAGCGCGAGGCGATCCCGGTGCTCTTGACCGGCCGCGACGTCCTCGGACAGGCCGAGACCGGGACCGGCAAGACGGCCGCCTTCGCGCTGCCGATGCTCCACCGGATCGCGGACGGGTCCGGCCCGCGCGGCGCCACGCTGGGCCTCGTCCTCGTGCCGACACGCGAGCTCGCCATCCAGTTGTCGGAAGCCGTCCACAAGTACTCGAAGAAAACCGGTGCGCGCGTCGTCCCCCTCTACGGCGGCGCCTCGATGGACCAGCAGATCCGCGCGTTGAAGCACGGCGCCGAGATCGTCGTCGCGACGCCGGGCCGCGCGCTCGACCATCTCCGCCGGGGCACGCTCTCGCTCGACGCGCTCCGCTGCCTCGTTCTCGACGAGGCGGACGAGATGCTCGACATGGGATTCGCCGAAGAGCTCGAGGCGATCCTCGCCGCGACTCCGAAGGAGCGGCAGACCGCGCTTTTTTCCGCGACCCTTCCGGCGAGGATCCTCCGCATCGCCGAGCGGCACCTGCACGACCCGGCGCGGATCACCATCGCGAAGGCGAAAACGGCGCCGGGAAAGCTCCCGCGGGTCCGTCAGGTCGCATACGTCGTCCCGCGAGCCCACAAGCCGGCGGCGCTGGGACGCGTGCTCGACATGGAGAATCCGGCGTCGGCGCTCGTCTTCTGCCGCACTCGGCTCGAGGTCGAGACACTCGTCGAGACGTTGAACGCTCGCGGTTATCGCGCGGAAGCGCTGCACGGCGGGCTCATCCAGAGACAACGGGACCGTGTGATGGCCCGCTTTCGGTCGGGCGACGTGGACCTGCTCGTCGCGACCGACGTCGCGGCACGCGGCCTCGACATCGAGCACCTGTCCCACGTCGTCAATTACGACGTGCCCGCGACGGCGGAGGCGTACGTCCACCGGATCGGCCGCACCGGACGTGTCGGACGCGCCGGCGTCGCGATCACGCTGGCCGAGCCTCGGGAGCACCGGCTCCTTCGCTCGATCGAGGCCTATACCAGGCAGCGTATCGAGGTCGCCGCCGTCCCCACCGTGGCGGACCTCCGCGCGCGCCGCCTCGACGTCCTGCGCGCGTCGCTGCGGGAGCAGATCCTGGCGGGAAACCTCGACGACGTGCGCGTCATCGTCGAGTCCCTCGCGGAAGAGTTCGACGTGGTGGACGTGGCGGCCGCGGCGGTGAAGCTCGCGCACGCCGCTTCCGGGGACGATCGCGAGGAACCCGAGATCCCCGCCGCCGCGCCCCCGCGAGAGCACCGGGAGCGGCGGTTCGAGGGCGGCCGGGCGGATGCCGGCTCGCGCGCCCCCGCACGGCCGCACGCGAGGTCCGCGGGCAAGATCCGGATCCACGTCGCCGCGGGAAGACAGGCGGGGATCCGCCCGGGCGATCTCGTCGGCGCGATCACGGGTGAGGCGGGCATCGGAGCTCGCTCGATCGGAGCGATCGAGATCGCGGACCGGTTCTCACTGGTCGAGGTGCCGGAGGAGCTCGCCGACGCGATCATCACCGCTCTGCGCAGGAGCCGCATCAAGGGAAAGAAGGTGGCGGTCCGCCGGGAGGATGCCGGGCTGGGCGGCTGACAGCTAGAGGGACGTGACTCCGTCCGCGCGGTTCCGGAGCAGGACGATGCTGCCGAGCAGGAACAACGCGACTCCGTTTCCGATGAGGATCGTCGGCACGGAGATCATCGAAGCGAGCGCGGCCCCGAGAAGGTTCGAGATCGGCATCGCTCCCCGGAACGCAAGCGAGTAGATGCTGACGACCCGGCCCCGAAGATGGTCCTCGACGTTGGTCTGGACGAGCGTCATGAACATCGCGAAGATCACCATCAGCGCCGCGCCCGCGATCGCGAGAATGGCGTAAGAGAGCGCTTTCGAGGTCGAGAGGGCAAACCCGACCATCAGCATCCCGAAGAGCATCTGCGTCACGACCGCCACGATTCCCTTTCTCTGCACGTGGCCGAACCCGGCCACTCCGATGGCGCCGATGACCGCGCCGAGCCCGAAGGCGGCGATCAGCGCGGAAAGCGCCTTGGCGTCCCCGTGAAACACGTCCTTGGCGAACACGGGAAGAAACGTGACGAGCGCGACCGAGCAGAAGCTCCCCGCGAAGGCCATCGAGACGAGGCCGCGCAGGGACGCCGTGTCGAGGACGACGCGGAGGCCCGTCTTGAGACTCCTCCAGACCGGTTCCGAAGCCGGGGCCACCGGCGCCCCGCGCCGCAGGGCCAGGATCGCGGCGATGACGGCGATGAAGGAGAGTCCATTGAGGGCGAAGCACCACGCCGCACCGAGCTTGTAGAAGGCGATGCCGGCGAGCACCGGGCCGATCACGCGCGCGAGATTGAACTGGATCGAATTGAGAGCGACGGCGTTCGAGACGTCCTTGCGGTCGACCAGGGTGGGGACGAGCGCCTGATACGCAGGCCCGCCGAACGACTGAGCGAAACCGACGACGAACGAGAGGGTCAGGATCATCCACACCTGGACGTGGTTCGTCGCGATGAGAGCCGCGAGGAGAAAAGCCGACGAGAGCTGGACGAACTGAGACGACAGAAGGATCTTGCGGCGGTCGAAGCGGTCCGCGAACACCCCTCCAAAGAGGGAAAAAAGGAGGAAAGGGGCGGCGCCGAGGAAGGCATCGAGGGCGAGGAGCGACGGATTGCCGGTGATCGTGAAGATGAGCCACGCCTGCGCTACCTGCTGCATCCACGTGCCGATGCTCGAGGTGAACGAGCCCGCCCAGAGAAGTCGGTAGTCGCGGTAAGTGAACGCCTTGAAGGTGCGATTCAAGGCCAGGAAACCGGCGGCGGCTGGAAGACGGACTCCGCTGTCTCCCGCCGCCGGAGCGAGGGGATCGGGCTGGGGAAGCTTCTCCCGGCTCAATTTTCGGCCGGAGACGGGGTCTTCTCGATCTCCCCGGTCATCGGAACGAAGCGCACCGGAATGATGTCCTGCTCGGTGATCCTGCCGTTCGCGTCCTTCTTGAAGACCTTGAGCTCCTGGAAGAAGCCGCCGACGGGAATGACCATCCGGCCGTTGGGAGCGAGCTGGTCGAGGAGCGGCTGCGGTATCCGCTCGGGAGCCGCCGTGACGATGATCCCGTCGAACGGCGCGTGCTCCGGCCAGCCGCGATAACCGTCCCCCTCCCGAACGGTGATGTTCGTGAAGCCGAGCCGCTGCAGCCGCTCGGCGGATTGCTTCGCGAGCTCCGGGATGATCTCGATCGAGTAGACGTGACCCGCGAGCCGCGACAGCACCGCGCTCTGGTACCCGGAGCCCGTGCCGATCTCGAGCACGCGCTCGTTCGGAGTCAGGTCGAGCAGCTCGCTCATCAGCGCGACGATGTACGGCTGGGAGATCGTCTGCCGGCCGCCGATGGGAAGCGGGCCGTCGTCGTAGGCGCGGGACCGCTGCGAATCGTCGACGAAGAGATGGCGAGGCACCTCGCGCATGGCTGCAAGGACGCGCGGGTTGCGCACTCCGCGCGCGGCGATCTGCGTCTCCACCATCTTCGCCCGCGCCACGGCATCCGGTTCCTCCGGCGCGGGAGTCACGGCCGCCTTTCCCGACTCGCGGGGACGGCAGCCCGCCGGCACGAACGCCGCAGCCGCGAGAATGACGGTGAGAAAGAGTGCTGCACCCGCGCGCCTCAACGGGCGTCTCCCGACGCGGTCCCGCGGCCCCACGCGACCCGGCCTCCGACGACGGTGAGCACCACCGGGAGCGACGCGACCTTCGCGGCGGGCGCGGTCATCGGGTCGCCGGCGAGCACCGTCAGGTCGGCCTCGTAGCCGGGAGCGATACGGCCCCGCCGGTCCTCCTCGAACGCCGCCCACGCCGCGTCCGATGTGAAGAGCGCCAGGGCCTCGGAGCGCGACAGCCGCTCCTGCGGGCGCCATCCGCCGGAAGGCTCCCCCGCTTCGTTCTGCCGCGTGATGGCCGCGTAGAAGCCGAGCAGCGGGTTTTCGGACTCGACGGGGAAGTCGCTGCCGCCGGCAAGCTTCGCGCCCGCGCGAACGAGCGTCCTCCAGGCGTATGCCCCGGCGATCCGCTCAGGCCCCACGCGCTTCTCCGCCCAGCCCATGTCCGACGTCGCGTGCGTCGGCTGGATCGAAGCGATCACGCCCTCCTTCGCGAATCGGGGGATGTCGTCGGGAGCGATCACCTGCGCGTGCTCGATGCGCGGCCGGTCGCCTCCCGGAGGCGGTTTCGGGACGGCCCGGTTGGCGCCGGCGAAGGCGTCGAGCGCGACGCGATTTCCGCGATCCCCGATGGCGTGGATCCACAGCTGCCAGCCGTGCTCCCTGGCGGAACGCGCGACCTCCGCGAGGCGCTCCGGCGCCGTCACGAGCAGCCCGCGATTTCCCGGCTCGTCGGAGTAGTCGGCGAGGAGCGCCGCGCCGCGGCTCCCGAGCGCGCCGTCCGCGTACGCCTTGATCGCCCGCACCGTCAGGAAGTCCGCGCCGCGCCCGACGCGCGCGCCCTTACGGAACGCGGCTGCCAGGGAGCCGGGCTCCGGCGAAACCGTCGCATAGACGCGGATGGGGAGCGACCCTGCCGCCGCGAGCTTCTCGAGCGACGCGACGTCTGCGGGCCCGTAACCGGACGCGTCCTGCACCTCCGTCAGCCCCAGCCGCGCGCAGGCCCGCGTCGCGGCGAGCATCCATCTCTCGAAGTCCGCCTGTGAGGCGGCAGGCATCGCTTTCGTCACGAGCGCCATCGCGTTGTCGACGAAGACGCCGGACGGAGAACCGTCCGCGCGCCGCAGGATCCGTCCGCCGGGCGGGTCGCGGGTGTCCGGACCGACCCCCGCGGCCGCCAGGGCGGCGGTGTTGACCCAGACGGCATGACCGTCGACGCGCCGGGCCACGGCGGGGCGTTCCCCCAGTGCTTTGTCGAGATCGCGGGCATCCGGATACACCGCTCCCGGCCAGCGGTTCTGGTCCCAGCCGCGGCCCTCCGCCCAGGCTCCGCCCGGCAGGTTCGCGGCGATCGCTGCGATCCGGCGTGCGGCTTCCGAAGCGTCCGACGCTCCCCGAAGGTCCGCCGTCTCGAGCGCCCTGCCGAGGCCGGAAAGGTGCCCGTGGGCATCCGCCCAGCCCGGGAAGACGAATGCGCCGGGGATCTCGATCACGGCGGCGTGCGGAGCGAGCTCTCGCGCTCGCGCGGCGTCCCCGACGAAGAGGATCCTGCCGCCGCGGGTCACGATCGTTGCCTGCCGCGGTGCTGCCGAAGCGCTTTCGTAGACGGACGCTCCCTCGATGCGCAGGTCGGGCGCGGCAGCCGGTGCGGGCGCGGCCGCCAGGACCGAGAGAGCCCACACGCAAAACACCATCCGCGCGATCTTAGCCCGGCGTCTCGGTGCGCCGGAGGAACATCAGCGTCTGGTCGTCGTACTGCGGCATCCCGCTCGCGAATTCGGCCACGCTCGAGAGGATCTCGCCGCAGAGCAGGTTGACGGGATGGTCGCGCCGCTCCGCGATCTCATGGGAGAGACGCTCGAGCCCGAACTCCTCGTCCGCCGAGTCCACCGCCTCCGTCAAGCCGTCGGAATACACGCAGAGGAGATCGCCCGGCGCCAGCGTCCGGGTCTCCTCCCGCCACGAGGAGTTCGGGAGCATGCCGACGGGGACTCCGGTCGATTCGAGGTGGTCCACGCCGCCGTCTCCGCGAAGCAGGAGCGCCGGATTGTGGCCGGCCGAAACGTATCGCAGCGTTCCCGAATCGGGCTCGAAGACTCCGAAGAACAGCGTGAGGAACTTTCGGGTGGCGGCAAAGCGCCGCAGGTGCCGGTCGATGCGCTGGACCAGCTCGGCGATCGTGGCGGCTTCGTCGATCTGGAGGTGCACGGCCGCGTGCACCGTCGAAACGAGGAGCGCCGCGGGGACCCCTTTCCCCGAAACGTCCGCGACGAGAAATCCCACGCGCCCGCGGGAGAGCGCGAAGACGTCGTAGTAGTCGCCGCCGATGTGCCGCGCGGGGATGTTCGCGGCCGCGAGCTCGACGCCTCCGACTTCCGGGAGAGACCGCGGCAGGATCTCGCGCTGGATCGCCGCGGCGAGCTCGAGCTCACGCTCGTACCGCTCCTTCTCGATCGCGTCCTGGTGCAGGCGAGCCGTCTCGATCGCGGCGGCGGCCTGGTTCGCGAACAGGGACAGGATCCGGGCGTCGGTCGGGGTGAAGTCGAGCACTCCCCCGACGCGCGACTCCTTGTCTGCGACCGCGATGAGGCCGAGGCGCCGCCCGGGAACGGCGATGGCCACGGCGAGACACTTCTCGCATCCGGTCAGCCGCTCTCCCGCGGTCGGTAGCGAGCCCGCCTCGTTGTTGATGATGGCTTCGCCGTCGGGGATGCGCCACGACGCGAAACGGTCGCGCGGGAGCACTTCCCCGCCGAGGCTTCGCTCGTAGAGGAGCCGTCCGCCGTCGTCGAAGAGGACGAGCGTTCCCTTGCCGGCGTCGGTCAGCGAGATGGAGCGGAAGAGGACCTCGTCGGAAAGCGTCGCGAGGTCGAGCTGGCCGCCGAGGGAGAGGCCGAGGTCGTAGAGGGATTCGAGCTCGAGGAGCCGCGTGCGCACTTCGAAGTCCGCCTCCTTGACCTGTCTCGCGAGGCGGTGCGCCGCGAGGAGAGCCCCGAAGGCGAACCCGAGAAGAGCCGCGACGTCCGCGGCGCCGTCGGGCTCGACTCCGGAAAGGGCGAGCTGGCCGTGCACTTCGCCCTCGGCACCGAGCGGGATCCAGAAGGAGTCGCCCACGAAGGCCGCGTCCTGCGGCGCCGAGTCGGGAGGAAGGAGCCGGCGCGATTCCCCATCTTCGCCCGACGCCGACCCGAGCACCCAACCGTCCTTCTCGCGAAGGTAGAGAGCCGCCGCCCGGGCGCCGCTCCACTCGCGGGCTGCCTCGGCGAGACGGGCCGCGAGAGGACGTTCCTCGGATCCGCGAAAGCTCGCCCCGAGCTCTTTCCAGAGGCGCGCGGCGGAGCGGGCAGAATCGGCGGAGAGAGAGGACATCCTGGAGTACGTCTTCCGTCGTCCGTCTTGCGTCTTCGCTCTATCCGGTCGCCGCGACGGCCTGCAGAGCCTGGTCGAGGCTCGGATAGATCGATGCGTATTGAGCGAGTCCCATGATCCGGAAAGTCTTGTCGATCGTCGGCGTCAGGTTGCAGAAGGCGAGCACGCCCTTGCGATCCATCACTCTCTCGAGGACTTCGATCAGGATCGAGATCCCGATGGAGTTCACGATCCGGGTCTTCTCGAGGTTGAGCACGAGAGCGCGCGCACCGGCGTCGAGCTGCGCATACGCCTGCCTCGCGATCTCTTCGCCCCCCTGGTTGTTGATGTACCCGTCCGTCCAGAAAACCGCGACGTCGCCGCGCCGCTCGACGTTGATTTTGCAGGATTCGCTCACTTGTACTTCCTCATGAGGATCTTCGTCCCCCATTCGCCCGACGTGATCGCCACCGAATCCATCAGACTGCGCATGATCTGAAGCCCCCACCCTCGTTTCTTGCCGCCGGTAAACGTCTTTTCCGGGGTTGGAACTTCCACGATCTGATGATCGAACCCTTTGCCCTGGTCGAACACCTCGACCTCGAGGAAGTCCGGCCCGTCTTCGTCCCGTCCCACCCGGAACGTCAGATGGACGCGGTCGTCCCGGGTATGCGCGTGCTCGAAGGCGTTGATGCAGGCCTCGACCAGCGCCAGCTTGACCTCGTCGATCTTGTCGTGAGGCATGTCGATGTACTCGCCGAGCGCGGCGACCTGAGCCGTCGCGACGATCTCCATGTCGGAGGCGACGGGAATGGTCAGCGACACCTCCCGGGGGCTGGCGCCGTCCAATCCCGGCCGAGCCGATTCAGGGCGTGACATCAGAACGTCTCGGTCCCTCCCGGAGAGAAGGCACGCCGGCTGGCGTCCTGTCCGGGAGGATAACGCGAAGGAGACGACGGCCCCTGTACACGGGGTAGCGAGAGGGCGGGGATCATCTTCCCGCCTAGAAACGCAGGAAGAGCTGAAGGGCTCGGATCGCGACCGGCGGGATCGCGCCGCCAGCCTGGAGCAGAACGGAGAGGAGCAGCTCGCCCGCCAGGAAGACCTGGAGGAAGAACGCCCGGGAGAGGATCTCTCCGGAAGCGGACGGCAGCGGGATGGAGAGGGCTTTTTTCACTTGGACTCGCTCTGCAGAAGAGCAAGGCCGCGGCCAAGTCGCCGCCGTCGGGATTCGCGGCCGTAAGCCGTTGATAAGTCATGACTTCCAGCCGAAAAGTGCCGCATCGCGGAGCGCTCCTCCACGAGCCATTATGACACAACTCGCCGGGATGCGAGCGCGTATCTCGCCGCAATCCATTTTGGGAAAAGGAGTTATTCGGAAAGTGGGACAGAAGATTACAGTGACTTATCGTCCCACAGGTTTCTTGCGGTACAGGGTCCGCCGGGAAATCCCCAGCATCCGCGCCGCGCGGCTCTTGTTTCCGCCCGCCATCTTGAGCACCCGCCGGATGTGCCGCTCTTCGAGCGCTCTCAGGTTCGGGATCTCCCCTTCCGCGGCTGCGGGCTCGACGTCGCCCACCGCTCCGCCGCGCGAGGGGAGCCACTGCAGATCTTCGAGCCGGATGACGCCGCCGCGCGAAAGAGCGGCAGCGCCCTCGAGGAGGTTCTCGAGCTCGCGGATGTTGCCGGCAAAGTCGTGGGCGAGCAGCGCCGCGAACGCCTCCCGATCGAGCGTCAGGACCTCGCGTCCCTCGCGCGCCGCGAAACGTTCGAGGAAATGACGGGCGAGCTTCGGGATGTCTTCCCGGCGCTCGCGCAGAGGCGGAAGAACGATCTCGACGACGCGAAGCCGGTAGTAGAGGTCTTCCCGGAACTCGCCGCGGCTGATCTTCTCGGACAGGCGCGAATTGGTCGCCGCGAGCACGCGGACGTCGATCGGGATCCTCTTGCGGCCGCCGACTCGCTCGATCTCGCGCTCCTGGAGGACGCGGAGCAGCTTGGCCTGCAGCGGCAGCGGCATGTCTCCCACTTCGTCCAGGAACAGCGTGCCTCCGTTGGCCTGCTCGAAGCGGCCCATGCGGGCCTCGACGCCGGTCGCGACCCCCCTCTCGATGCCGAAGAGCTCCGACTCGAGGAGCGTCTCCGGAAGCGCGGCACAGTTGATGGCGGAGAAGAGCTTGTCGGCCCGTTCGCTGCGGGCGTGGATCATCCGGGCGACGAGCTCCTTGCCGGTCCCGGACTCGCCGGTGATGAGCACCGAAGTCTTCGAGGGCGCCACGCGCCCCACCAGGTCGAGCACGCGGCGCGCGGCGGGCGAATCTCCCACGAAGAGGCGGCCGGCCGCCGACCGGCCCGTCTCGTCGAGCAGGCGCCGGTTCTCCTCTTCGAGGCGCTCCCTGTCCCTCGTCAGCCGCTCGAGGTGGCGCCGGTTCTCGATCGCCATCCCGCAAAGCCCCGCGAGCGAAACCAGGAAGCGGGTGTCGTCCTCGTCGAAGCCCGCCTTGCCCCCTCGGCGTAGCTCCTTGTCGGCCAGGATGAGCACACCGACGGTGCGGCCGCCCGCTCGGATCGAAACGCCGATCGCGGCGGAGACCAGGCTGCGCAGAAGTCGGAACGACTCGCGCCGCACGGCCGTCTCGGAGCGCAGGAGCTCTCCTACGAACGTGTCCTCGGAGAGGATGGCTTCCGTCGGTCGTCGCGGGAAACCCACGATCGCCTCGGCCCGCCGTCCGCCCCCTTCGCCGAAGGTGGCGAGATAGCCGCGGGAAGCGTCGAGCACGCCGACCGCGCGCCCGAGAACGTCTTCGACGAGAGCTTCTTCGTCGGGAAGCGAGCCGAGCGAAAGCCCGGCGTCATAGAGGGTTTCGAGGAGGAGGAGCTTGTGCTGAGTCTCAAACTCCGCCGCCCGATCCATCACCGCGATGCGGCCTGCACCCTCTCCCGATGCATCTCCGCCACGGCCAGCTCGGCCGGCCGGCTGGGAGCCCAACTGGGATTCCATCTGTGATTCTCCGCGAGGAGCTTGTCCGCCCGGACGAGGTCGCCCTTCTTCGCGACCAGTTCCGCCAGCGCGGCCCTGCCCTCATAGACCCAGCGCCTGGATTCGAAATCGGACCATGTGTTGGGTGGATTGACCATCTGCTCGTAAAGCGCGATTGCCTCGTCGGCGCGCCCCTGGGCGACGCGCGTTCGCGCCATCATCAGCTGCCAGTAAGGCCAGTAGGGCTTGTACGTCGTGCCCTTGTTGTTCTTCGTGAAGAGGACGTCCCATTTCTGCTTGGCGACGGTGAGCCCCTTGTCCGCCTCGTCCAGGCGCCCCTCGAGCAGCGCGACGACGCCGCGGATCAGCTCCCTTCCGACTTCCCAGTTCGGGTCGAGCGAGCGGTCGTGGGGCATCTGCAGACATCGCTCCGCGATCTGCCTCGTCAGCGGCAGATTGCCCGCCATGGAGGAGACGCGCAGGGCGCGCATGAGCGACTCGATCCGGCCACCGTCGTTGATCGCTTCCTCCGACGCGCGGATGTAGTTCTTGACGGCCGCCTCGACGTCTCCCTTTCCCTCGTACGCGAGCCCGAGGTGTTCGTAGGAAGCCCCGAAGTCCGGCTTGAGGGCGAGCGCCTTGTTGAGGTTCTCGATCGCCTCGTCGTAGCGTCCGGAGAACGCCATGATCTCGCCGAGGCTGTCGTACGGGTTTGCCTGGTCGGGAGCCATGAACTGGTACTTCTTGATGTTCTCGATCGCTTTGTCGTAGTCGCCGCGATACCCGTAGTAGTAGCCGATCTGGTTGTACGCGTCGGCGCTGTTGGGCTCGCGGGCGAGAAGGTCGCCGAAGATCTGGAGCGCGCGCTCGGTGCGTCCCGCGTCGATCTCGAGCTTCGCGCAGACCGTCGCCGCGCGGATGTCGCTCGGATACTTCTCGTGGATCGTGCGCGCAATCGAGGCGAACTTCGCCTCATCGTGGTCGTTCGCCGCGAGCATGAGGTCGACGTGCAGCCGCTCGTGGTCCGTAAGCCTGCCCCGCTCGCGGTTGGCGCGGTTCGTCAGCGAGACGCGCTGCTCCTTCTCGGAGTTGCGCGCGAGCCCGATCATCGCCATGGCGAACTGCGGGTCGAGCTGGAGGGCGCGGGCGAAGCCCACCCGGGCGTCCTTGAAGTAGAAACGGCGCTCGTTCTCGACCGCCTCCCGCCAGGCCTGGTAGGCCTCCTCGGAGGAGGTAGTCACGTCGCGGCTGTTTCGGGTGTACACCGCGGCCAGGCCCGCCGCCGCGGCGAGCAGCAGGACGATCCCGGCGACCTTTCCGGCGCGCGGAACTCTCATTGTCACCTCCTGATACGTCCGGACGGGGCCGGAGTTTTCCTCATTCGACCTTCAGGAACAGGAAAGTCATGTCGTCGTATTGCTCGGCTCCGGACACGTGTCCGCGGATGTCGGAAAGGATGCCCTGCGCGACCTGGTCCAGGGGCTTGGCGGCATGGGCAGCCAGAGACTCCATGAGCCGGTCTTCCCCGAACGGGTCCATGGAGGTGTCCATCGCCTCGGAGAACCCGTCGGTGTAGAAGAAGATCAAGTCCCCTCGTTTGAGGAACATCTCCATGGTGTCGTAGGGGACGTCGCGGAACGCGCCGAGGGGAAGGCGGTGCTCCGGCGGATCGAGGAACCTCGGGCCGCCGTCTCCGGTCCGGATCAGGATCGGCAGCGGCTGCCCTCCAATCGAGTAGCGCAGCGACATCGAAGCCGGGTCGAGCAGAAAATAACCGAGGGACACGAACATGCGCCGCTTGATGGAATAGATCCGCCTGTTCGACTCCCGAAACAACGTCCCCGGGTCACGAGTGGTCAACGCGCGGGAATAGACGATCTCCTTGGCGGCGACCATGAGAAGAGACGCGGGGACGGACTTTCCGGAGACGTCGCCGATGACGACCCCGAGCTGGTCGCCGTCTTCGAACGGAATGAAGTCGTAGAAGTCTCCGCCGACCACCTTGGCCGGAAGGCTTCCTCCGAAGAAGGAGAACCCCTCGACAACCGGCAGGGTCCGGGGAAGAAGGCTCGTCTGGATGTCCCGTGCGATCTCGAGGTCGCGTTTCAACTCCGCCTGCCGCGTCATCTCGTCGTGGAGCAGCGCCGTTTCGATCGCGAGCGCCGCCTGGTTCGCCAGCGTCGACAGCAGCGCCTCGTCCTCGCGGTCGAACCGCTCGCCGGAGAGCTTCTCCTTGAGCGCCAGGACTCCCATGAGCCGGTCCCGATAGACCAGGGGCACGACCATCCGGAAGGACTCCTGCACGAGGCGCGTCCGGAAATCTTCGCTGTCCGGGTCGGCGAAATAGACGGAGAGCTCTTCCACACGGATCGGTTTTCCCTCCTGCCGGAGGATTCTCCGGACGATCGCCGAGGGCGGAACGCGGTCTTCGCGCCGGCCCCGCCGCTCGAGCCATCCGTCGACGTCCCGCAGCCAGATCGACGCCTTCTCGAGCCGCATCGTGCCCGCCACGCTTGCGGTCAGGTAATCCGCGATCTTCCCGAGGTCGAGCTCGCCGGTGATCGCTTCGCTCATCTCGAGAAGCGCCGCCTGGTAGTCGAGCTTGTCGCGGAAGAAGAGCTTGTCGAGTGGCGTCTGGATCTTGCGTCGGACGAACTCGAAGAGCGGGAGCACGACGAGGAAGAAGCCGAAGTTGAACGCGGCCGAGGAACCGGGGCGGGAGCGGGCGAAGAGGGCGTTCGAGCCGGCGATCGCGACGGCATAGAAGCCGAAGAGGATCGCGGAGGTCACCGCGTAGAGGAACGTCCGGCGCACCACGAACCGGATGTTCAGCATCTGGAACCGGACGATCGCGTAGGCGAAGGTCAGTGGGATCAGGATCATCGGGACGATGCCGTAGAAGACGTACTCGTCCGTGTTGAATGCCGACGGGAGGACGATGCCGAGGAGCAGGTACGGGAGGGTCCCGAGAATCGTGCCGACGAAGACGTGGAACGCCTGGCGGCGCTCGCGCGCGTCGGGCAGGGTGAAGGCCGAGTGCGCGAGGGACGCAAGCCCCAGGATCAGGTAGTCGCCGAGCAGGGCCCACGAGGAGAGCGGCGCGCCGGACAGGATCGACACCTTGTCGCCGCGGAGCTGCCGGAAGACGTCGTACAGGAAAACGACCGGCGGTATGGCGTAAAGCAGGTAGAGAAGCCCCGGGCTCGCCGACAGGAAATTCTGGAGCCGCACCTTCCAGCGCGGCGGCTCCTCTCGCGTCCACTCGTCCCGCTGCGCGAAATGGAACTGCTTGGGCCGGGGAAAGATCAGGAAGAAGTGGAGGAACACCGCGGGAAGGAGAAACAGGCTGACTGTCCCGGTGTTCTGGACGAAAGCGTCGATCCACCAGTAGGACGCGGGCCTCAGGCGGCAGACGAAGAAGAGCAGGAAGAGAACGCAGAGCAGAAAGAAGATCCGCGCCGCCCGGTCCTCGGGGCGCTTGCGGAAGACGAACAGCCCGATGAAGAAGAAGAGGAAGCCGAGGATCGCCGCATAGAGATATGTGGTGCCGCCGAGCCGCTGCGACGCGAGCTTCAGGGGAACCGTGCGGACCTCCGCCCCCTCCTCCGACATCCCGATGCCGGACGGGCAGGGTCCGCGGCGCACGAGGTAGGGCACCGTGTCCCCGACGCGGTGCTTGCGCAGCTCGGCCGAGGCGTCGGAAATCGAGTTGACGAGCCGGTTTCCGATCCCGAGGACGCAGTCGCCGGCGGGGATCTTCGCCTTCTCGGCGGGTCCGCCGGGCATCGTCGCCCGGACGTCGATCCCCTTGCGGCTATAAGGCATCGGGACGATGCCGTCGTACGGCCGGGGCGAGAACATGTCGGCGATGGACGCGACGGCGATGGCCAGGCCCACGAAGCCGATGACGTAGAACCACACCCTCAGAGAGGACTCTCCCTCTGCCCGGGGAGGCGTTGCCGCGTTCGACTGTTCCATGTTTATGAGCTGCTACGGTCCGACAAACGCCGATGTTAGCGTGGTTTATTCGATCGCTTCGTCGAACGCGGCGAGCGATTGCTATTCTCAGGCCCCATGCCGTTCGTGACGTTCGAGGGGGTCGAGGGTTGCGGCAAATCGACGCAGCTTTCCCGGGCGGCCGAGGCTCTGCGCGCCGGCGGGCGCGAGGTCGTGGCGACGCGCGAGCCGGGCGGGACCGCGATCGGGCGCCGGATCCGCGAAATCCTCATGGACGTCGATCACCGGGACCTGGAGGGGGCCGCGGAATGGCTGCTGCTCGAGGCCGACCGGCGGCAGCACGTCGCGCAGGTGCTCCGGCCCGGGACGGAGCGGGGCGCGTTCGTCCTCTGCGACCGCTACTCCGACTCGACGGAGGCGTACCAGGTCCATGGCCGCGGGGTCGCTCAGGACGCGGTCACGCTCGTCGACGCGATCGCCCGCGACGGGCTCGTGCCGGAGCTGACGCTCCTTTACGACCTCGATCCCGCGCTGGGGCTCGAGCGCGCGCGGGACCGCGACAAGGGCTCCGGCCGTTTCGAGTCCGCCGAGATGGCCTTCCACGAGCGCGTCCGCGCCGCATACCTCGCGATCGCGCGGCGGGAGCCCGCCAGAGTCGTCGTGATCGCCGCCGACCGGCCGCCCGACGAAGTCTTCTCCTCCACCTGGACGGCGATCTCGAGGCGCTTTCCGTCGTGACCGCTGCGGCGACGGAAAGGACGACCGCGCTCCTCGACCGTCTCGCGTCGCGCGCGGAACGGTTCCCGGGCGCCGTGCTCCTCGTCGGTTCCTCCGCGGCCGCGCTGGAACGCGAAGCGCGGAAAATCGCGCGCCGCCTTCTCTGTGAATGCGGAGGGGCGGCGGACCGGGATGCCGAGCCGTGCGATACCTGCCGCCGGACGGCCGCCGGAGCCCACCCTGACCTCCTCCTCGTCGAGCCGGATGGCGTCTCGATCAAGATCGACCGCGTGCGCGAGGCGCTGGCGTTCGCCGCGGGGCGACCTTACGAGGCGAAGCGGCGGATCGTGCTCCTCCTTCATGCGGAGAAGCTCGGCGTCGAGTCCGGCAACGCTCTCCTGAAGGCTCTCGAAGAGCCTGGCGCGTACGTTCACTGGATCCTCGCCACGACCCGGCCCGAGTCCCTGCTCACGACGATCCTCTCGCGCTGCGTGATCGTGCCCGTTCCTCCCCCTTCCCGGGCGGAACGCGCGGCCGCCTGGACCGAGCGCGGTTTCCCGCCCGAAGATTCCGAGGAGCTCGCGCGGCTGCCGGAGGAGGACGAAGAAGACCGCGATCCCGCCGAGCGCCTCGCGAGATTCCGCGAGCGGCGCGAGCGGGTCGTGCTCGCCCTCCAGGCCGGCATCGCCGGCGGACGCCCGGCGCCTCTCGTCATGCTGGCCGACGAGATCGGCCGCGCGGAAGCACGCCATCCGGAGCTTCTGGCCGAAGTCCTCGCCGACGCCGCGCTCGCCGCCGCGGGCTCGGGCGAACGGATGCGCCACCGCGCGCTCGCCGGTCCCATCGGAGAGATCGGACGGAGTCGCCCCGGAGAAGCCCTCCAGGCCGCAGCGGTCCGAGCCGCCGACGCCCCGCCGGACAGCCGGAGAGGCAATCGCCGGCTGCATTTCGAATCGCTGCTTCTGACGCTGCTGATGGCGAACTAGCTGTCAGCTATCAGCTGTCAGCTCGCAGTCCGTATCCAAAAAAGAAAGGGCGGCGAATTCGCCGCCCTCTTCGTCGAAGCGTGATTTCCGATCTACCTTGCGAGTGACAGTTCCACGCTCTCGGTCTTCCCCGCATCCACGGTGACGTCGCGGGTCTTGTCGCGGTACCCGGGGCGGGAGACCGTCACGGTGTGCTTGCCCGGAGCGACCACGATGCCGCGATCCATCGAGGTGACCTCGTCGGCCGAGCCCACGAACCGGTCGTCGATGTACACGACGGCGTCGGAGGGCTCCACGCTGATCTTCAGCCGTCCGCGGTCGCGGCGGGATTCCGGTCGAGCGGAGACCGACGCATCCGCCGGACGCCGGTCGGTGCGCCACGCTTCGCTTCTCGGAGCCGGAGCCGGCGCCGGGGCTCGATCGCTCTGCGGCGCCTGCACCTGGACGTCTCGATCCATGTCCCCTCGATCCATGTCCCTGTTGCCTTCGTACTCGGCCTCCGGAGCGTCCTCGTCCTCGGAGCTCACGTAGGAATCCGTCCCGCGGGAATCGGAGCCGCGGTCGGCATACGGCCGCTGGCCGTCACGCCCGCGGGAGCGCCGTTTCCCGAAGTAGCGCTGGACATTGCCCTCGATCTTCGGCGGGTCCGCCTGCTGCGTCCCGATCCCGGGGCCGCGGCGAAGCTTGTCGTCCACCTTGAGCTCCTGGCCCGGGCGAGAGTCGACGTCGATCACCTTCGGCTCGTAACCGCTCAGACGGAACTCGAGGCGGTAGTGTCCCGGCCGCAGGTAGAGCTTGTCCGGCCACCCGTCGAAGTCGTCGGCCGTTCCGATGTACTTGCCGTCGAGATAGACGCGCGCGTCTTCCGGCTCGACGTCCGTCTTCACGGAGCCCCAGTTGCCGTCCCGGTATCCGTAGGCCGGAGCGTAGGGGCCGTAGTAGTAGCCGTAATAGCCCGGATACCCCCATCCCCAGCCCCAGCCCCAGAAGGGCCGGTAGAAGCCGCCGGTAATGATGATCCGCGTCCCGCCGCCCCGGTGGAAACCGCCACGGAGCGGAGCGGCCTGCGCGGACGCGGCCGTCATGAGAAGGGCCGCGGCGGCGAACGCTGCGATTGTCAGTAGTCTTTGTTTCATTTCCATTTCTCCCCGCTCCGAAAGAAAGCAAGCCCGGCGCCATCCTGGAGAAGTCGGGTCGCCGGCGACAATAAGCTTTGAATCAACGAGTTACGGCGAAAGGCCGGCGAGCGCCGCCGGAGCCGGGTGACCTCCGGTCAGGTCACCTGTCTGCCGGGAAGGGACACCGCCGGAGCGGCGACCGGCGTCCTCGCCTCGAGGCCCCTGCGGAGCCCCCTCAGATAGTCCTCGCGCAGGACGCGGTCGAGCGCGCCGCGGGCGCCCGGTACGTCCCACCGTTCGCCGAATCCGGCCCACCGGGCAAGGAGCGCCCGGGACAGGGGCGGCCGCTCCCGGAAACGCAGCGCCTGCGGAACCGCGAGGAAATCTCCGAGCTCCGGATGCTTCGCGTAGAAGATGGCCGCGGACTCTCCGGCCCTCTCCTGGCGCCTCCGGAACGAGGAGAACGTGATGTCGTGGTGGTGTCGCGCCACGGCCGCGGGCCGGTAGACGATCTTCATCCCTCGGCGCATCAGACGGTAGGCGAGCTCGATGTCCTCCCACGCGGCGTGAGGGAACGTCGTATCGAAGAGGCCCTCGGCGAGAAGCAGCTCGCGCGGAACCGAGATGTTCGACGTGTAAAAGAAGTTGAAGGGTACCGACTCGGGATCCCGGATCAGCGCGTAGCCGAACTGCAGGCCGTACTCGTTGATGTGGTGCAGAAAAGGCGAGACGCGGCGGTCGCGAGGCCAGGTCGTGTAGCCGAGGACTGCAACGGGGTGGCCGCGTTTCTCCGCGTGGGCCTCCGCGTGCACGGCGAGCAGGCGCGCCTCCGGGACGGTGTCGTCGCCGAGAAACAAAATGCAGCGCCCTCGCGCTTCCCGTACGCCGCGGTTTCGCGCGGAAGCCGGCCCCCGGTTCGCCTGGGAGATCGCGCGGAAAGGATGCGCCGGGCGGAACGCATGCAGGCGGGCCGCCGTTTCGTCGCGCGATCCGTCGTCGACCACGACGACCTCGAAGGGCGGAGGCGACTCCTGTTTGCCCACGGCTTCGAGCACGGCGAAGAGCGTCTCCGGTCTCTCGAAGGTCGGAATGACGACGGTGAAGAGCGGCTCCGTCATCCGAAGATTTCCTGGAGACTCGTTCGCACGAGGCGCGGCGCGCGCCCGAGGAGCTCCTGGAACCACGCGCCGTCGAACCGCTCGTCGCCGGGATACGTGGGAACGATCCGCAGCGGGAATCGCGCGAAGATCTCCGCATCGGAGCGCCGGCGCCGCGCCTGCACGGCGCGCCTCTTTTCGGCCAGCGCTTCCTGATGCCGGTGAATCCACAAAAGGGCCCGCAGATGGGCGATGGTCAACGGGTCGTCGACCACCACACCCTCGTTGGCGGCCGCGGAGGCGGAGATCCCGAACGCGCGTCGCCAGAAGGATGAGGACGCGCCGCCGGAGGAGCCGTTGGAGGCGCCGGAGTACGGGTCCCGAAGGAGCTCGGCGGCGCCCGGGTTCCTCGTGGCGAGCATCTCTCCGATTCGCCCGACGAACGCGGCGAAGATGCCGGGCATGAGAAGCCGGAAATGCTCCTCGTCGAAGTTCTTCCACGCGGTCGAGAAGGCGTTTTTCTCGAAGAGGAACCCGCGCGCAAAGAGCCCCAGCGCTTCGCCGGTCGCCCCGCCGCGGTGGCGCGCGACGGCGGAAGGAACGAACAGGATGCGGCGCCCGAAGATCCACTGCCGCCAGCCGAAATCGACGTCTTCCAGGTAGGCGAAGTAGTCGTCGTCGAACCCCCCGGACGACAGGAACTCTTCCCGCCGAACGGCCATGAGACCGCCGCACGCGAAGAGGCGCTCTCCCGCGGCGGCTTCCGACCCGGAATCTCCCAGCTCGGAAAGCGCTCGGCCCGGATCCTTCTGGAACGCGTGGCCGTCGAATGTCAGGAAGCCGTCGGAGAAGTCGTTGCGCTCCCCAGTCCGGTCTACGAGACGCCCCGCCACCGCGGTCACGTCCTCCGGAGCGGCCGCGAGCGTTTCGAGCAGCCGCGGGAGCGCCGGAGTCTCGACGACCGCATCGTCGTTGACGAACGCGATCGTCGAACCGGATGCCGCTTCGACCCCCAGGCGGCAGCCCTTCGCGAAGCCGGCGTTGCCCCCGGCGCGGATGCGGCGGATCGAGGGATGCGCGCGGAGCACCCCTTCGAGGGCTCCCGGCCGGCTCGTGTTGTCCACGAGGATCGTTTCCGCGCCCATCCCGCGGGTGGACGTCTCGATGGCCGCGAGCGCCTCCCGGAGATGCTCCTCACCGCGATGGTGGACCACGACGACGGAGAGATCGGGCGTTCGCATTTCCGGCCGAAGACTAGCAGTTGAGAGGCGCAGCGCCCGTCCGCAGAGGCGTCCGGCCGTCATCCACCCCGCTTTCCCGTTCTCCGCGAAAGACGATTCCAGAGGGATCGCCTCGGTGCGGGAGGGAAGGGCCGCCGGCCGGGATCGACACGGGCGTCACGGCACCACGCCGCCAGCGGCCCCGCGACGCCGCTCCAGGAATGCGCCGCGGCAAAGCGCCTCGCGGCCGCTCCGCACGCGCCCCGGCGAGCCGGGTCGAGGAGCAGAGTCGAGATGGCGTTTGCGACCGCCGACGCGGCGGGTTCCACCCGAAACCCCGCGCCCGCCTCCTCGAGCTCTTTCGCCAGCGGACCGCCGTGCACGGAGATGCTGCACACGCCTCCCCACGCAGCGTCCAGAAGCCGCGTTCGGAACGCGAGATCGGTCTCGAGTCCCTGCGAGGAGATCGCCGCGAGCAGGTCGACCGCCGCGTAGAGGTCGGCGCGGGCGGAGTAGGGCATCCACGGCACGAAGAAAATGGACTTGCCGCGCGGGTCGGCCGCGCGTGCGCGCTCGCGCACCTTCGCGTACACCCGTTGCGGCGTCGTCTCCGGGTTGGGGTTCTCGAAGAAGAGGAGCTTCGCTTCGGGGCACTTCGCGAGCACTCCCGGCCAGGCTTCGAGAAGAAGTTCGGGGTCGTACCAGTCGTAGATCCCACCGAAGAGGACGACGGGACCGTCCGGCGGCAGCCCCGCCGCGCGCCGGCCCGCATCCGCGTCACCTGCGGCAGGTGAGGAGGGCGCACCGAACGGGACGACCGCGAGCAGTTTCGAGAGCGTCGGGTCCGCCGGAAAGTTGCGGCCGTCGATCCGGCCGCGGGCGAAGAGGGCGCCCGCGTAGAAGAGCCGCTGCTCGGGCGAAGCGCACAGAAAGAAGTCTCCCCGCGCGAGCGCGAGGTCGAGCGTGGCGTGATCGTGGCGCGCGGTCCCTTCCCCGAGCGCCGCCGAGTAGTGCAGATTTTCGACGAAGAAGGGATCGTAGAGATCGACCGCGACGGGGACCCCGGGTGCCTGGTGAAAAAACCAGTTGGCCGTGTGTCCGGAGACGACCGCCGCGTCCGCTTCGGAGGCGGCTTTCCCGAGCTCGTCACGGGAGGCGCGCTGGATGGGAACCTCCCCGGCAGCCGCCGCGGCTTCCTCGGGCTCGTTCGGGACGAGGAGGCGCACGTCGAACTCTTTGCGCAATGCCCGCGCGAGCTCCAGCGCCCGGATGCCCATCCCCGCCATCCGGAGCCGGACCGGCTCCGGAGCCACCACGACGACCCTCCGGGTCACCGGCGTCCGCGGAGCCGTTCGAGGACGAGGTGGAGCTTCCACGTCTTCGAGCGGTAGATCTGATCGAGCAGAGCGCCGCGCCTCTCGATCTCGGCGTACGTCTTGCCGAGCTCCGTGTCATACCGTTCGTTCACCGCGAACAGGTCGGCGAGGCGCGCATGCACGAGCTCGTTTTCCGCGAGAAGCCGCGCACGCTCCGTGTCGAGGTCGGCGATACGGCTGCGCATCTCCCGCGCCGTCTCGCGGGTCGTCTCCGCGTCGGAGTGGAGCCGGCGGTGGCTTTCCCGCTGGTACGTGAGCTCACCCTGCGAGCGGAAGTCGCGTTCGTACCAGAACGCCACCTGCCGCCGCATGCTGTCGAACACGCGCGCGATTCCCTCTTCGGTGCGGCGCGACGCGTAGCGCTCGTAGATCCGCCGGCGGGCCGCCTGGAACTCGCCCCCGCCGGCCGGCTCCTTACCCGCGTCTTCCCGCGCGGACTCGAACACCCGGTACTCGCACGTCACGGCCCGGACGTGACGAAAGCGGGTCTCGAACGACAGCCGGATGAGGAAGTCCCAGTCCTCCGAGTATTCGAGCTCGACGTCGAAGCCGCCGGCCTTGAGGAAAAGCGCCCGCGGAAAAAGGAGGGTGTGCAGCGGGATGAAGTTGGCGAGCAGGAGGTAGTCCGGGTCGAAATCGAGCGAGTACTGCAGCCCCCGATGGCTCTCCACCCACGACCCGTTCGGCCCCACGGCGAAGACGGAGGTCACTGCGTCGGAGTACACCACCGGCTCGGGGCCCTGTCGGTATGCGCTCACGAGCCGGTCGAGGTGATCGGGGGCGAGGAGATCGTCGTCGTCGAGGAACCCGAGCAGCTCCTCCCCCGCGAGCTCGACGCCGCGGTTCGCCGCCGCGGAACGGCCGCGGCGGGCCGCGAGCTCCTCGACACGCAGGTCGAACGCGTCGCGGAACGGGGCGAGACTCTCCGAGACGGACCCTCCGCCGTCGTTCACGACGACGACCTGCCTCGGACGAGCCGTCTGAGCACGCAGGCTACCGAGCGCTTCGAGGAGCAGGGCCGGGCGGTTGCGCGTGCGCACCACCACGGAGACCGGCACTTCTCCGCGCGACCCTTCCGTGAACATCGACGGCCCGATGAGGCGGCGGAACGCTTCGAGGGAAATCGTGGAAATCTCGGAGAACGAGACGACGCGGAACGCTTCGACGGGACCGGACCCGTCGAGAGTCAGCCGGCGGTAGGCGTTGAGACCTGCGATCGCACCCGCGTAATCACGCACCTTCAGCTGAGACGGATAGGCCGCGATGGCCTCGGCCTTCTGCGCGGCCACGCGGGCTACGTCGACGAGCGTGTTCGGCAGGAGAGGAAGCGAGATTTCGTAGAACGCGATCCGCAGAAGGCGATAGAGGTCGTGCTCGGCGTCCCCCGGGCGGGACGCGGCCACCTGCGTGTAGAGCGCGTCCGCGAGAGCGCGGTGGTCGGGATGCGCCTCGACGGGGGACGGGCAGAGGATCAGGCCGGGGCGGAACTCCTCGATGAGCCGCGCCAGGGACTCATCGAGCTCCTTAGACATCCCCGCAAGCCCTCGGTCGGGCAGGCCCCCGAACTCCGGCTCGGGAACGCGCAGAGCACGGGCGGCGGCGCGCGCCTCCTCGCGGCGGATCAGCGCGTACGCCTCGGCCTCGCCGGGCGAGACCGCTTCCTGCCGGGAACCGTCCGTCGCGATCCAGATCCGGATCGCCTCCGCGGCACCGTTGATCGCGATCGTGCCGCCGGCACCGAGCGTCTCGTCGTCGGGGTGGGCCGCGAGAACGAGAATGCGCGAGTCGGCGATCTCGCTCGCCTGGTAGGGGATCAGCGAGGCCTCGTCCCGCTCGTCGGTTTCCATTCCGGTGCCGGGAGTTTATCCGCTTCCGAGCGGGCGTCTCCGCCCCTTCAAGCGAGGTCGTAGAGAGACGGCACGAGCTGCACGGACGCGGCGAAACGCGATACCGCCGCCTCTTCGAAGGGGCGCACGATGAGGGAAAAACCCGCCTCCTCGCGCCTGCCGGGGAGCGCCGCGATGGAGTCGCGTGCGGGGCCGCCCGGCGTTTCCCAGAAAACGAGCTCGCTCGCCCCGAGCCGCGAAGCCTCGGCGGCCGCGGCCGAGAAGACCGGGGGACGCGCCGACGCCGCTTCCTCGGGGGCCAGAAGAAAATCGACGACGAGCGCCCTCGCGCCCGACACCGAGAGGGCTGCCCATCCGGCCCACCCGCCGGCGCCGCGCGTCCACACCATCCGGTAGTACCTCGCCGGCCGGGCGTGGAAACGCCAGTTCACGCGCGCGCGGTCCCGGACCGGTCCCTCGACGACCAGCGGTCCCGCCGCCGAGTGCAGGGCGTCGAACTCCTCGCCGACGAAGTCTCCCGCTGAGGATCCCGAGGGCTCCGCGCCGAAAGCGGCGGTGGGGACGCGCACCTCGCGGATCGGAAACAGGGTCCGTGACCCGACCAGCCGGTGGCTGATGGCGAGGTGTCTGCTGCCCGGAAACCCGAAACAGAATGGCGCGCCACGTGCTCCGACTTCGGCGTAGAAGAAGTCGGTCATCCGCTGGAAGACCCGGCGGCCGAGGCCGCGCACGCGCGGATCGGTCGCGACATCTCCTACGACGTAGAGGACGGTCTCGCGCCCGCCCGTCCGGAACCGCGTTCCCCAGCCCGAGTAGTTGCCGACGATCTCGCCGCCGTCCTCCGCGACGACCCCGAACCATCCGTCCGGGTTGCTCTCGAACTTCCAGGACCATTCCTCCTGAGAGAGCGGCCGTTCGAAAGCGCGCTCGAACACACGCCGGATTCCAGGCGCGTCGGACGCGTCCGCCGTGCGTATGCGAACCGTCATGCCTCCTCGCGCGTGTACCGCTCGAACGGATGGCCGTTGTCCGACGAGAACACCGTCCAGAACCAGGGACCGCGGGGCATCGCGGCGCGCACCTCGTCGGGGAGCCGGAACGGCGTCGAGAGGTGCGTGCCGGCGAAGGGAAATCCCGAGGCGTGAGGAGAGATCCCTACCCAGGTCCCGGCCCGCGCCGGGAGCTCGGGCTCCTCGAGCCGGGGCAGCGGCGGAAGAGGCTTCTGCACGCCGCGGCGCTCGGCGCGCTCGAGAATCCTGCGCCCGACCGTTCCATACCGGTCCTCGCGGAAGACGCGCCGAGACACCTCGCGCCTGCGCGTCGTCTCGGGATCCGGGACCGCGCTCGATCCCCAGAGATGGCGCACTCGCGCGGCCGGCACCGCCCGCAGCTCGAGCCCGCACCGGCGCACGCGGTCCTCCCATTCGGTCTCCTCATACTCGAAGGGGAAACGCTCGTCGAACCGGCCGGCCCGGTCGAACACGTCCCGCCGCGACGCGAGCACCGTCCCGGCGAGGTGGCGGGCGGCCCCGCCGGCGGTCCACAGACGAACGGAGTCGCGAGCGAAGGCCGCGAACCTGCGAGCGTCGCGCGCTCCCGACCCCGTGCCGCGGCGCAGCGCGATTTCGGTGAGGAACCCGGGATCGAACCCCGGCGGCAGCAGGAGCCGCCCTGCGGCGTCCCACTCCAGCCGCGGCGCGGCCGCGCCGGTGCGTTTCTCGGAGGCGGCCTCGAGCAGCGCCGTGAGCGCGCCCGGCCGGTATTCCACGTCCGCGTTCGAGAGAAGAAGGCACCGGCCGTTTGCACGGGCGAGCCCCGCGTTGAGGCCGCCCGAATACCCGCGATTTTCCGGAAGCAGGACGCGCACGTCCGCGCTCACCCGCGCGAGCTCGGCTCGCTCCCCCGCCCCGGACCCGCAGTCGACGAGCACGATTTCCCCCGCGATCCCCTCACGCTCGAATCCTTCCCGCAGCGTGGCGGCACACGCCGCGGCTTTTCCCGCCGATCGGAAATTGACGATGATCGCCGACAGATCGGCCGTCACTCGGGGCCGTCCGCGAGCGCTCTCGAGAAAGCGCGCTCGAGCCGCGCCGCCACGCGGGCCGGATCGAACTGCGCGGCCGCCCGCGGCCCCGCGATCCTCGCGCGCGCCCTGGCCTCGGCGGTCAGCAGAACGGGCAGTGCGTCGGCGAGGGATTCCGGATCTCCGTCGGCGAAGTACCACGCGGCGTCGCCCGCCATTTCCCGGTGTCCGGGCGTGTCGGAAAGGAGGCACGGCAGGCCGCACGCGAGAGCCTCCACGGCGGGAAGCCCGAACCCCTCTTCCGCGCGGGATGGCGCAATGAAGACGTCGGACGCGCGATAGAGAAACGGCATGCGTTCCGGCTCCACCGCGCGATGGTATTCGTCCACGAGATCTCCGGTGCGTTCCTCCTCCGTCGGAGGCTCCGTCGCGGCGCGGCGGAGCCGGAACGCGCCTCCGCGCGCGCGCCACAGTGCAAGGCCTTCATACGCGACGCGTATCCCCTTGACGTCCGCGGCGGCCGGGCCTATGAGCGCGATCACGGGCGGATCCGACGCGGCCCGCGGCTCGGGCGCAGGGAAGAAGGGCGCCGCGTCGAATGCCTGCCCCACATTTTCGACGGGCCCGTGGCCCGCGGCTTCGAGGCGCGCGGCAAGCGAGGACGAGATCGCGAGCTTCCGCGCGGGGAGAGCGTAGGCCGCCAGAATCCGGTCCCGCTGCGTCGCATAGAAAGAGAACGCGGCCTCGTACCCCTGCGACAGGTGGAACACGGGACCGCGGGCGCCCGCGAGCGCCGGGGCGACCGTCGTCCAGAACGTCGCGACGCGCACGTCCGCGGAGGCAAGCTCGCTCGAATCCGTAAACGACGAGCGCTCGAAACGGGCCCGCGAGAGCGGAAACCAGCGCGGCTCGGGGCCCGGAGAGACGACCGCGACGCGGTGGCCCCGCCTCGCGAGGGCTTCCGCCTGCAGGAGCGCCACGTAGACGCCGCCGGACAGCTCCGTCGAGTCGAGGAGGTAGGCGATCCGCATCGGGACGGAGACTACGCGGCCCGAGCCACGGCGATCCACTGATACACGCCGAGGCTGCGCAGCGCGGAATCCGCTTCGGCGGCCGGCCAGCCGGAAAAGAATCTCCGGAAGGCCTCCGCATCGGGAGGCGCAGCGCCTTCGCTTCCTTCGATGCGGTCCACCGCCCAGCCCGCCTCCTCGAGACACTGCGTGAGGAAATCCCGTGTGAACCAGCGCAGGTGCCCCGCGTCCTCGAGCCCGGCGGGAGCGGGATCGAACCGGCCCACGAGAAGGTCGCGCACGACGGACAGGTGCGCCACGTTGGGAACGCTGGCGACGAGGGTCGCGCCGGGGGTGGCGGCGTGGCGGGCGGCGGCGAGCACGGCCACGGGATCCGCCGTGTGCTCGAGCACGTCGCCGAACAGGAATGCGTCGAACCTTTCGCCGGCGGCCGCGAGGGAGACGAGAAGCTCTCCGGCGTCACCGACGAGCACGCGTCCGATCCGGGCTTGCGCGCGCTTCGCGGCGGTGGGGTCGATCTCCAGGCCCGTAACGGCGAGCCCCGGGATGCGGGCGCGTATCGCTGCAGAGGTCGCCCCGGAGCCGCAGCCCGCGTCGAGGAGCCGGCGCGCCGAGGAAGGGATACGACTCGAGAGCTCCGGGCGCTCCGCCGACGACGGATCGCCGGGTGCGAAGGCGAACAGATCCGAGAGCGTCGAAGCCGAAGACTCGACCCGCGCGAGAAGCTGCGCGGCGGACTCCCCCGGCGAAGGCCGGAAATCGGCCGCCCGGAAAAGGAGCACCGGCGGGCAGGATCCCGCTTCCCCGGCGCACCCGCCGGAGCTCTCGAGCTCCCGGATCGTCTGCGAAGCCGTTTGGTCCGCGTTCCAGGAGGAGACGAGCACCGGGACGGCGGCACGGCCGCGCTCGGGTGCGCGCCCGTGCCATGAGCCGACCGGGAGCGCCGCGAGCTCGAGGACGACGATCCAGAGATCCGCGCCCGTGAACGCGGCGTCGGCCGGCGCCGACGTCGTCACCTCCCGCTCGAACGCCGGAAGGACTGCCCGGCGCCAGCGGAGGCGCGAGAAGAAGTCGCCGTACGCTCTCGCGGGCGCTCCGGCCATCGCAAACGCGAGGGCGGTCGTCAAACGTTACGCGTTCGTCAGGCGCGCGCCGGCCGGCATCTCCTCCGGCGCATCCGGCTCGACGGACCACACGTGCCGCGGCCGCACCATTCCGACCG